>JAPLPC010000417.1 GCA_026400425.1 Hyphomicrobiales bacterium
CGGTGCCTTCGGGGTTCTGGATGTTGAACAGGAAGTTGCCCACACCATCGGGCTTGATGCGCCACAACACGGTGAAATCGACGTCGACGATGTTCTCGTCACCCGTCAGCATCAGGCTCTCTTCGGGAATGTCGCGGGTCACCCGGCCGCGCCGACCGGTATCGTCGCCGAGCGACATGCCGATCGACAGGGTCGATACGCGCAGCGCCTTCGGCAGCAGCACGGTCTCGATCGGATAGGGCAGATGATAGTTCAGGCCGGGCTGCACGGTGCGGACGTGCTTGCCGAAGCGCAGCACGACGCCGAGCTCTTCGGACTGGACGCGGAAGAAGCCGGACAAGCCCCAGATCGCCAGGGCGGCGATCAGGACCAGTGTGATCCCCATGCCGCTGATGAAGCCGCCGGGCAGCATCGACTGCAGACGGTCCTGCCCCTTGCGCAGAAGATCTTCAAGATCGGGCGGCCTTGGTCCGGACGACTGCGGACCCGATCCCCAGGGTCCTTTCGGGCCGGGCCCCCAGGGGCCTCCGCCTTGATTCTTCCACGGCATTCAAACTCTCCTTTGCGCGGCCGGACATACCGGTCTGGCCGCGTCTGCATGGCTTTATAGGCGACGCCCCCGGCTCTTACAACGCGGCGCGCCGCACCGGTGACCTAAGCGTAACGCCATGTTTTTCAATGTTAACGGTCAAAAAACGCGGTTAACGGGGCGTCCGCCGGCAATATGTCACATAGGAGAAATCGACGGTGTCCTCCCCTTCCGCGCGATGCCGGACACGCGCAGTCTCCTGCCACGCAGCAGGATCGACGGGCGGCAGCCTGGTGTCGCCTGCCGGGCACGCATGCACCTCGGTGACTTCGAGGCGATCGGCGAACGGCATCCAGAGCGCATAGATGTCGGCGCCACCGATGACGGCAATCTGCGTGGCGCGACGCCGCAGCGCGTCCCCGGTGGCTATGGCGCGCGCACCGGCCAGCGATGTCGTGACGACGGCGCCCGCCGCCGTGTAACCGGCACTGCGAGTCATGACGATATTGGTGCGCCCCGGCAGCGGCCGACGCGGAAACGACTCGAATGTCTTGCGGCCCATCACGATGGGCTTGTCTATGGTCAGCAGCTTGAAGCGCTGCATGTCGGACTTCAGCCGCCAGGGAATCGCGTTGTCGATGCCGATGATGCCATTGTCGGCGACGGCGTAAATCAGCACGACGTCCGGCCGGGATGCCACCGTCACGGCGCCACCGAAGCCGACGTGCTCGCGGCATCGACGAGGTTTTCAGGAGGGGGCAAGTTCACATCCTTCACCGCAGGCACATGGTACGATCATGCCTTCACGGTTCGAATGTAACCGATTCCGGCAAGGACTGGGTACCCCGTTGGACGCGGTCAGCGCACGCTATTGCGCGCGAAGCTTGGATCTCTTGCGACGACCGTCCACACTGCGATGAACCTCCGGCGCATCCGTCACCAGTATCGAAACGATCCAGACCGGAGCCTCGCTGGCGGTGTCCTGCTTGATCGACCGCACGATGCCATTGATTTCAGCACCATTCACGATGACCGTTTTTGCGATCCCGGCAAACATCGCAATCCGACATCGCCATGCCTCGGATTTATCGGCTGTCCAAACAACGAGCATAACGCGCCCCGATTTCCATCCTAACCCGAAGCAATCTTTGCCGCTTCCGATGCAGCCCGCTGCATGCTGCTCGACATCTCGTTGGTGACGGTGCTCTGCTCCTCGATCGCAGCTGCGGTCGATGTGACGTACTCGCTCACATTGCTGATCGCCTGCTTGATCTGACCCAGGGCGTCGATCACGCCTGCTTGGCCTGATTGGCTAGATTCTTGACTTCCGCGGCGACCACGGCGAAGCCACGGCCCGCTTCGCCCGCCCGCGCGGATTCGATCGTCGCATTCAGCGCCAACAGATTGATCTGGCCCGTAATGTTGTTGATCATCTCGACGATCCCGCTCATCGCCTGAGCCGCATCGCTGAGACGCTGGGCCTGGGAATCGGCACCTGACACGCGGTCTACCGCATCGACGGCCGTTTCGCGCGACTTCGTCATCGCCTCGGAGATTTCACGGACCGAAGCGTTCAGTTCCTCGGCACCGGCGGCAACAGACTCCATCATGCCACGCACGCGCTCATTGGCCAGACGCGCCAAAACCTGCTTGGTCGTTTCGGTCGCATATTTGACGACCTTGAATGGCTTGCCGTTGAGATCAAGGATCGGATTGTAGGACGCCTGAATCCAGATTTCCTTGCCGTGTTTCCCGACCCGTTTGTATTCGCCGGTCTGATACACACCTTGTCTGAGAGCAGTCCAGAGTTCGCGATAGCCCGCGCCATCGCGCTCCGACTGTTCGACGAACATGCTATGATGCTTGCCCTTGATCTCATTGAGCGCATAGCCGAGAGCGTTGAGGAAATTATCGTTTGCCGTGAGAACCGTGCCGTCCATTCCCATTTCGACCACAGCCTGCGATTTTCCGATGGCTTCGAGCTGTCCCGCCATGTCCGCATTGCGAAGCTTCTGTTCGGTCACGTCGGTGGCAAACTTCACAACCTTGAACGGCTTGCCCTTGTCATCGAGGATGGGATTGTAGGACGCCTGAATCCACACTTCGCGTCCTGCTTTCCCGATCCGCTTGTACTCGTCCGCCTGATACTCTCCCTTGTTCAGGGCAGCCCAGAACTCTCGATAGCCAGGGCCGGACCGCACCGCGTCTTCGACGAACATGCTGTGATGTTTGCCGACGATTTCGCTCAAGCTGTAACCCAGCGCATGAAGGAAGTTTTCGTTGGCAGTGATAACGGTGCCATCGAGATTGAATTCGATAATCGCCTGGGATTTGCTGGCAGCAGCGATCTGCGCCGCGAAATCATGCGCCTTCAATCGAAGCGCTGCATCCGCCCATTCGACCACAAATCCGGCTCGGGTGCCGTTCGCATGATTCAGCGGAGTGGCGGTTAGATCGAATATGCGGGTGCCGACCGTGATCGTGGCCTTATGGACCGAGCTGAGACGCTGCAGCATCCCGCGCTGGTGACCTGGGTTTTTGTGAAAGACGTCGATATTGCTCCCGATCAGCGTAGCGACGCTGAAATGAGCCATCTCCTTCTTTAGATCCGCCTCTGCCTCGCCGAGCAGACCCATAACGGCCTTGTTCATGTAGACAATATTGAGGTTCGGATCCGCGATCATGATGTTGGCGGTGATCTCCTTGCTCGCTAAAGCGACGAGCGAGTCCGCCGACGGCTTTCTCTGAAACATCAAATTCCCCAAAAACCAATAATTGAAATATCCGAACTGGCGCGTGCTAATTATCCAACAAACTTCTAGGCGAGGTTAATTTGCAGCCGCACTCATCTGCGGCGCATCGTGAAACGAGCGCTACCACTGATTGAAGCCTTTCTGCTGCACGTATTCCAGAATGGCGATACGGATGCCCGACGACAGGTTCTTCGTGTCTCGCGCGTCGTTGATCCGCGAGATGAAGGCTTCGATCGTCAAGCCTTCTGCCTTGGTAATGGTTCGCAGACTGTCCCAGAACCGATCTTCGAGACTGACGCTGGTCCGCCGGCCATTGATCACGACCGACCGCTTTCTCACTGCACTGTGCAACATGATCGACATCCCCATCATCGCGTTCGGCATAGCGAACAGCCCCGGCCACGAATCGGCCTTGGCGGTCAATGTGCCCGCATAGTCGCTATCCATGTGTTATGATCGGGGTCCGTAATTCTACGTGCGGCGAAGCAATTGTAGAGCCTCGGCAGCCCGGCTTTATGGACGCTATCGAGCGCTTACCTATCGAGGCGCGCGCGACGTCTTGCATCACCGCTCCATGAGCGAATTGCACCATCAGGACAAACGCGAAGGCTGGCTCTCGTGCGGCTTACGCGATTACCTCTATGGTATCGAGCTGCCGACATCATTGATGTGCGCTGCGAATACTGGCGAAGGATAGCGAGTTCCTTGTGCATGTTCTCCACCCTACGACCAAAGACGGGCAGTGTTTCCATCGATAATATGAGCAAGGTCATCCCATGCGATTCTCAATTGAAAGTTTAGTTGGTAATTTCTAGCCGAATGACCACCTTTCGAGGATCGATACCGACACTCTACTTCAACGTGCTTACACGCCCTTACGCATCTAGATGGAGACCCAAATGCCTGACGTCTCGCGCGGTGAAATCTTCGTCGTCGACGATGATCCCGCAGTCAGAGACATGCTGTCCATCGTGCTGGGATCTGCCGGATATGACGTCATCTGCTTTGCAGACGGCGTTGCGTTGCTGGCGGCAGCGCGCAGCCGGACGCCCGTCTGCATGCTGCTCGACGTTCACATCCCCGGCCGGTCCGGTCTCGATATCCTCAAAGAACGCAGCGCACAGGACTACCCTGCTCCCATCTTTATTATCTCGGGCCTAGGCGACATCGCGATGGCCGTCGATGCGATCAAATCCGGTGCGCTCGATTTCATCGAAAAGCCGTTTCGCGGCAACGAACTCATCGAACGCATCCAAAACGCAGTCGGTGCATTCGCGCGGCGACGCGAGCGGCCATTGCCGAAGGCGGTCGCGATGCATTTTCCGGGACGAGAGCCGCTGACGCGACGGGAGCGCGAAGTTCTTGAACTCATCTCTGCCGGCTATTCCAACAAGGAAGCCGGACGAGAGCTCGGTATCAGCCCGCGCACCATCGAGGATCACCGCGCCAACGTCATGAAGAAGCTCGGCGCGCGCAACTCGACCGAGATGTTGCGGCTCGTCCTCGACGCCGGGCGTTGACTGCCGGGTCGCAAGATATCGAGACACCATTGAGCAGGAGAGGCAGATGACCGCGGGCCGCGATCGCGACATTTATTTGTCGACCCTGCCGAGCTCTGCAAGCGATCGGAACGCTGCGATCTGGGCCGTCGGCGGATCGTTGGTGTTGTTCGCCGCAGCATTGCCTTTCGTCCGCATCACATTCCCTCCGATCCCGGCCTTCATCGCCAGCTACCAGTCGTCACTGGCCGTCGTTTACGTCATTACATCCGTCCTGCTGTTCTCACAGTTCGGCGTTCTGCGTTCGCGCGGGATTCTCTATCTGGCGAATGGCTACCTGTTCACCGCTCTTGCCATCGCCGGCTACGCCCTCACTTATGACGATCTGTTTTCCGATAAGGGCCTGTTTTTCCCGGGACCGGAAACGACGATCTGGCTCTATCTGGTCTGGCACGCGGGATTTCCCCTGTTCGTGCTTTGTTACGCGATGTCCGATGCGGACCTGCGCGCAACGAAAACACGCCGCGCCGCAAATCGGCGAATTATCTGGAGCATCGCAGGCGTCG
>JAPLPC010000137.1 GCA_026400425.1 Hyphomicrobiales bacterium
GATCGACAGCACATGGCCGAGACCCGAGATGAACATGGCGTCGTTGACATCGGCGGAGATGGCATCGCGTCGTCCGGTCAACAGCGCTGTCGCGATGGCGCGGCTGTCGCCCGCAAGTGAGGCCCGGATACGCGCGTCAATGCCGTCGCGCATACCCTGCATCGTCGCCGCATAGCGCAGATGCCATGACGGCGGCGTCGGCGGATCAAGCTTTCTGATCGCTCCGGTGACGAAACCGGACGCCCCGATTCCCTGGAAATACAGATCGCGGCCGAAATCGTAGCTGCCTGGTCGCAGCGGTGCCAACGGCGGTTGCAACCGCGCCTTCAAGGCGATGAAACTGCCGACATCGGGCGCGGTGCCCTTCTTCACCGATAGCCGCACACGGATCAGCTCGATGGCATCTCGCTGGGTGTCCATCGTCGCCACGCGCAGAACGAAGCGATCGCTGCGCTCGCGCTCTTCGCGGGTTTCGACGAAGCCCGTCAGTCCCGCGCCGAACAGCGGCTTTGCCAGCACTGCATGCGCAATGCGCGCGCTCTTCCACGATGCGGCAGCGAAGCCCGCAGCGATGGCCGCCATCAGAAGAATGCAAGGAAACAGCCATGAGCGCCGCAGCAGCAATGCGGCGATGGCCAGCACCGCGGCAGCACTTGCCACCACGCCCAAGACAGGCTCGCGTTCGGCCGAGAAATACAGGGCGATGCCAACACCGAAGGCCACCGGCACCCAGGGCAGCAGGCGGCCGGGGCCGGCTTCCGCGCGAATGCACGCGCTCAGCCATTGGAACGGAAATCGCCACGTATAGCTTGTGTGCGGGGTGTCGGCCGTCGTCGATGGCGGCCACGTGACCGCTCTCGCCTGATTGCGCTGCCGTCCCCCGCCCTGCGCCATGAGCCGCCCGATCGCTACGCTCGCCATTCCGATGCTAACGGAAGCAGCAGGCGCGGCTAGCGGAACGGATACGGAATGCTCAAACTATTCCCCGCGTCGGATAGGACGCATGCAGCAGCATGCCTCGCTATCCGCGCGCTGTGGGATGGGCGCACTATCCTTGCTGCGGCTCAGGCCAGCTTGGCGTAGCTGTCGCGCAGCCCGACGGTGCGGTTGAAGACGGGCTTGCCGGATGTCGAGTCCTTGTCGTGGCAGAAGTAACCCTGCCGCTCAAACTGCACCGCGCCGTCAAGCTTGTCGCTGATCAGCGCCGGCTCCAGCATCGCGTTGTCCAGCACTTCCAGCGAATGCGCGTTGAGCTGAGCCGCGAAATTCGCGGCCTCCGGGGTCGGCGTTGCAAACAACTGCTCGTAGATTCGCACTTCGGCCGGCACCGCATGCGCTGCGCTGACCCAGTGGATCGTGGCCTTCACCTTGCGGCCGTCCGGGGCGTTGCCGCCACGGGTTTCCGGATCGTAGGTGCAGCGCAGCTCCACCACTTCGCCTTTGTCGTTCTTCACGACATCCCTGCAGGTGATGAAATAGGCGTAGCGCAACCGCACCTCGCGGCCGGGCGCCATGCGGAAAAACTTCTTCGGCGGCTCCTCCATGAAGTCCTCGTGCTCGATATAGAGCTCGCGGCTGAACGGAATCTGCCGGCTGCCGAGTGATGCGTCATCGGGATGATTGACGGCATCGAGCTGCTCGACCTGCCCTTCCGGATAGTTCTCCAGATCGACCGTCGAGTTCGCCTTGGCGACACCGATGCGCTTGACGAATTCGCGCAGTGCCTCCGCAGGAATGCCGCGGCGCTGCAGGCCCGCCAGCGTCGGCATGCGCGGATCGTCCCAGCCGGTGACATGACCGCCGCGCACGAGCTCCGTCAGCACGCGCTTGGACAGCAGCGTGTAGGTCATGTTGAGGCGCGCGAATTCGTACTGATGCGGCCGTGACGGCA
>JAPLPC010000418.1 GCA_026400425.1 Hyphomicrobiales bacterium
CGAAATCTTCCATCTTCACCTTGGCTTCGGCTGCGATGCGCTCGGCATCTTCCTTGGCAGAGGTGATGATGTCCTGCGCTTCGCGTTCCGCCGAAGCATGACGCTTCTTGTAATCCGCGAGGAGCGCTGCGGCCTCATCGCGCAGGCGACGAGCATCGTCGAGATCCTGCTTGATACGGTCGCGGCGATGATCGAGCGCCTTCAGGATGGTGCGATGGACGCCCATATACCCGAATACGCCGAGCAGGAGGAAGAACGCGACGGCTACCCAGAATTCAGCTTGCAAACCGAACATCGTTTATCCTTTCAGCGACGCGTCGAGCGCGGCGTTGACGGCGGACGCATCCGGCGTGATGCCGGTGAGACGTTCGACGATCGCAGACGCCGTATCCGAAGCGATGCCACGGACATTGCTCATCGCCGCCGTGCGAGTCGCGGCGATGGTCTGTTCTGCCGATGCGAGCTTGGCGTTGAGGCTCTCTTCGAGCCTGGCCTTGGCCGCGTCCTGATCCGCATTGAGCTTCTCACGGACTTCGCTGGCCATGGTCTGCGCCTTGGCGCGGGCATTGGCGAGTTCGGTTTCGTAAGCCTTCAAGGCGGCGTCGGAATCAGCCTTCAGCTTGGCAGCTTCAGCCAGGTCGTTGTCGAGAACCTGCTTGCGGGCAGCGAGAATGCCACCGACGCGCGGCAGGGCCAAACGCGAGACGATCAGATAGAGCAAGCCGAATGCGATCGCGAGCGACACCAGCTGTGAAGCGAAAGTGCTGCTCTCGAACGGGGGAAAGGCTGCCTTGTGCCCACCATCAGCCGCTGTATGGGCACCGGTTGCGTGGGCGGCAGATTTGCTCTGACCTTCAGCCACAGCAGTCTCCTTGTCGATCGAATGCGCGCCTCCGGGGATCGGAAGCGCGCAGTCTGATCAGGTTCAGCTTAGACGGCGAACAGCAGCAGCAGGGCGATCAGCAGCGAGAAGATGCCGAGCGCTTCAGTCACGGCGAAGCCGAAGATCAGGTTGGCGAACTGGCCCTGCGAGGCCGAGGGATTGCGCAGCGCGCCGTTCAGGAACTGCGAGAAGATCATGCCGACGCCGATGCCTGCGCCGCCCATGCCGAGGCAAGCGATACCGGCGCCGATGTACTTAGCTGCGATGGGATCCATGGTAAAACTCCTTCTTGGATTGCTTGGATTGGTAGATTTGAGAAAGGCGGTTGAGGGTGGATTTCGCGCCCGGTTTTAGTGGCCGGGGTGAAGGGCGTCGTTGAGATAAATGCAGGTCAGGATCGTGAACACATAGGCCTGCAGGAAAGCAACGAGCAGTTCGAGGCCGGTCAGCGCCGTGGTCATGGCCAGCGGCAGCAGCGCGCCGGCAGCGCCGACGGCACCGAGCGCCGAGAGCGAGGTCACGAAGCCCGCGAACACCTTCAGGGTGATGTGGCCGGCCAGCATGTTCGCGAACAGACGCACCGAATGCGAAACCGGACGGGACAGGAAGGAAATGACTTCGATCACCATGATCAGCGGCAGGATATAGATGGGAATGCCGTGCGGGACGAAGAGTTTGAAGAACTTCAGGCCGTTCTTGTAGATGCCGTAGATGAACACCGTAAGGAACACCAGCAGCGCCAGCGCGACCGTGACGATCAGATGGCTGGTGGTGGTGAAGGTGTAGGGGATGATACCGATCATGTTCGCGGTAAGGATGAACATGAAGAGCGAGAAGACGAGCGGGAAGAACCGCATGCCTTCTTCGCCGATGCTGCTTTTCAGCGTATTGGCGACGAATTCGTAGGACAGTTCCGCCATCGACTGGAAGCGGTTCGGGATCAGATGACGACCGGCGCTGCCGCCGAGCATCAGCACCGAAATCACGGCGACGGCGGCAAACATATAGGCCGAGGAATTGGTGAAAGCGATTTCCTGGTTGCCGATGTGGCCCAGGGTGAAGATCTTCTGGATCTCAAATTGGTGGATCGGATCGGCCATCCAGCTCGGTCTTTCATCTCAGCCGGACAATCCGGCGTTTCCCCGCCGGGACCCCGGCAATCGATCAGTTGCGCAAGACGCGCGCGAAATACGTATCTGCGCCGAAACGCAGCAGGCCTAGACATGACGCCCAGACCTGAAGTCTAGGCCTTCTTGCCGACGCCGGCCGACCGCATCACGTTCATCACGCCGGCGGTGAAGCCCAGCAGCATGAAGACGATCAACCCCCAGGGGGATGTCGATAGCAGACGATCGAAGACCCAGCCCAGGATCGTCCCGACGACGACACCAGCGACCAGTTCCGACGAGAGGCGGAGGCCCACGGCCATGGCCGAAGCCCTGGACTGTGCACTTCCGCTTTCATGATCGGACTGATCGGCCTGCAATTTGCGATCGCCCAAGGTTTTGGACAATCGCGCGTTGAGGCTTCCAAGCCGTGCGGAAAGCGCGGCCTCATCGGGGTCCGGTGAGCTGCCTCTTCCGTGGTCGCTGCTATTGTTTCCTGTGCCGTCACTCATATTCCGACACCCGAAAAACGCTGCAATTTCCGGAAAATAACGCCCCGTCGCCCTCTAAAGCCGCGCGGACCATACTTAGCGCGTTCTGCCAAGTCAAGATTCGCTGATCGTTGTTTAGTGCTTTGATTCGCTTGATTTTATTGGCGAAATTGAATTGCGCTGCGCGCCGGTGACGCAGTGCGGTGGAGTCTTTCAACATGATCTGAAACGGGATGGCACACCTCTGTGTCGAACCGCCCTCTTGCATGCCGCCGCACTCGGTCGGTTGCACATGCCCGGCCGCTCTGTAGGGTGGGGCCCGCGAAGCGTGCCCACCATCGATGACCGCGGTGGGCACGGCGCAGCAGCGCCTTTGCCCACCCCACAGATTGCCGGGAGCCTTTATGTCGCGACAGATCGACTACTATTTCTCGCTGCCCTCGCCATGGGCCTATATCGGCCATAAGCTCTTCATGGACGTGGTGAAAAGCCACGGTCTGAGGGTCAATTACAAGCCGGTGTTCCTGGGCGAACTGTTCGCTGAAACCGGCGGTACGCCGCTCGGCAAGCGCCACCCGGTGCGGCAGCGTTATCGTTTCCTGGAACTGCAGCGCTGGCGCGAGAAGCGCGGACTCAATTTCAAGCTGCAGCCCAAGAATTGGCCGTTCGACGGCCGGCTTGCCGATGGCACCGTGATCGCGGCGCTCGAAGCCGGGCTGGATCCCGATGCACATTCCTGCGCCTGGCTTTTGCGGCGTCGTGGGAGAAGGAAGAGAATCTGGCGGATGCAGCGGTTCTGACCCGGCTTGCCGACGAGGCGGGGCTGCCCGGCAAGCAACTGGTCGAACGCTCGCCCTCGGCTGAGATCACCGCGAAATACGAACAGAACCAGAAGGACGCCCAGGCGGGAGACGTGTTCGGCTCGCCGGCCTATGTGTTGAACGGCGAAGTGTTCTGGGGCCAGGATCGGATCGAACTTCTCGACGACGCGTTGAAGTCGGGACGTCCGGCGTTCAAACAGCCGTAGTTTCTTCACCTCTCCCCTGCAGCGAAGCTTTGCTTCGCGCCGGGGAGAGGTGATCAGAGCGTGACCGCGCTGATGGAGCATCGCTATGCGAATTGTAGTTGGGCGCGCGTTTTCGCTTTCGAGCGCTGTCCTGATCGTCTCGCTCGGGATCGTCAGCGCTTCGGCCGAATCTGTGCACGATGGCGAGAACGGCCGCTACACATTGTCGGCGGTGAAAGACGGTATTGTCCGTCTCGATACGCGCACTGGCGCCGTCTCGGCTTGCACAGATAGCGGTAACGGCTGGGCCTGCCGCGTGGTGCCCGACGAATGGGCGGCGCTCGATGCCGAAATCGGTCGGCTGCAGGGCGAGAACGAAGCGTTGAAGGCGCGGCTTGCTGCCAACGCTTCGCCGTCCGACAAGACTGCCGGGGCGCTCCAGCAGCCGAACAAGGACGGCGAACGCAAAATCGAAATCCCCAAGATCGAGATACCCTTGCCAAGCGATCGCGACCTGGATCGCGTGATGAATAGCGTCGAGCGCACGTGGCGGCGGCTGGTCGATATGGCGCACCGGCTGCAGCGCGACTCGGGCAGCGGAAACTAGCGCGACGCCTCGTCTCAGGAGGCGCGATCGTTATCGCTGATGTTTGATAGTTCCGTGGTGTTTTTTCGGAACGTGGTCCTGATCGGGTCGTTGCTATCACAGGCATCACGACACACAGTGAGGACATATGAAAAAGACAATTATCGCAACGACGCTCGCACTTGCTCTCTCAACCACCTTCGCCGCCGCGCAGACCAGTGCGACCACCCCATCCGGATCGTCGATGAACAAGACCGACGGTGCATCGAAAGATGCGAACCATGGCGCTGCGAATAAGAGCGGCATGACGACGGGGTCGTCCCCCGGCAAGATGGCCCCGGGCGCGGGTGCTGCCGGTGCCGGGAACAACGGCAACTCGATGAGCGGCAGCAATAGCTCTGCCAATCCAAGCAACTCGGCTGGAAGCGGCTCAGGCTCGGCTGGTGCGCGCTGATTGATATCGAAAACGGGCCTCGGCGAAAGCCGGAGCCCTTTTATATCCGACTGCTGACGACCGGCTGCTCGTTTTATTTCTTCGGTTCCAGGCCGATATCTTTCCCATCACCATGGATACGTTCGCGATCCGCCTGATCGGTCTCAGCAGCGTCCTTGACGACGGCGTTCGCCATCTCGCGGGCCTCGTCCTTCCCAGGCTCCCCGTGCAGATCGCGTGAGCTTGGAACGTCTTTTGGTCCTGGTGACGGCATGGTGTCCTCCCGTTGCATTGACGATGGAACGCGTTGCACGCAACTTGGTTCAGGTTGATCCTATGCGAGAGTTGCTCCTGGAAAATGTCGCTGGCGACCAAGAGGGGATGATGGCCTCAGCACGAACGATCACTCGCAGCGCGCCCACCGTCGTGGCCGCCGATACGATTGCGACGTCAGTCATGCGCGTGCAGACCAGCCGCGCCGGTTTTGTCGATATCAGCAGCGACGTCACGAAATTCCTGGCGCAGATTGCTGCGCAGGAGGGCGCGCTGACCGTCTTCATCCGGCATACGTCGGCATCGCTCACAATCCAGGAAAATGCCGATCCCTCGGTGCTGGTCGATCTCTTGGGCGTGCTGGATCGGCTGGCACCGCAAAGTTTCAACTGGACACATGACAGCGAAGGGCCGGACGACATGCCGGCTCATGTCCGCACCATGCTGACGGCAACGTCGTTGCATGCTCCGGTGCTGGCGGGACGAATGGCGCTGGGAACCTGGCAGGCGATCTATCTGATCGAGCATCGGGCGCGGCCGCATAAGCGCGAAGTCGTGCTGCAGTTCGTCGGCAAGGCGGGATGACGCTATGGTTCGAGACGCGCGCGCCTCACCATGAGGACGGTGGATCGCCTCGATCCAAAATTGCTCTCAGTGCATCGAAAAAGAAAGGGCCGCGGATTTCTCCGCGGCCCTTTGTTCTTTGAGTTTGCGACTAGCGCGAGATATCGACGTCCTTGGTTTCCGGCAAGAAGATGACGCCGATCACCACGGTCAGGGCCGCGAAGATGATCGGATACCAGAGCCCGGCATAAATATCGCCGGTGGAGGCCACGATGGCGAAGGCCGTTGCCGGCAGAAGCCCGCCGAACCAGCCGTTGCCGATGTGATAGGGCAGCGACATCGAGGTGTAGCGGATCTTGGTCGGGAACAATTCGACCAACATCGCCGCGATCGGGCCGTAGACCATGGTCACGAACAACACCAGGACGAACAGCAATCCGATCACCGCCGCGACCTGCGGACGGAAGATGTCGAACGGATGCGACATCTTGACGATCTGCGCGTCGCCCGCCTTCGGATAGCCGGCTGCCTGAACCGCTGCGAGAACAGCGGGGTTGGAGGTCTTGGCATCGGTATAGGGGACGTCCTTGCCGTTGACGACGACCTTGACGCCCGAACCGGCTGCACCGGGTGCGGTCGAGTACTTCACCGACGACTGTGCGAGGTAGGCGCGGGCCGTATCGCAAGGCTTGGTGAAGACGCGGGTGCCGACCGGGTTGAACAGATCGCCGCACAGCGCGGGATCCGACACGACCTCGACCTTGACGGTTTCGATCGCCTTTTCCAGCGTCGGATTGGCGTTCGACGTGATCATGCGGAAGATCGGGAAGAAGGTCAGCGCCGCGATCAGGCAGCCCGCCAGGATGATCGGCTTGCGGCCGATCTTGTCGGACAGCGCGCCCCAGAACACGAAGAAGCCGGTGCCGAGCAGCAGCGACCACGCAATCAGGAGGTTGGCGGTGTAACCATCGACCTTGAGGATCGATTGCATGAAGAACAGCGCGTAGAACTGTCCGGTGTACCAGACGACGCCTTGTCCCATCACGCCGCCGAGCAGGGCGATCAGCACGATCTTGGCGTTGCTCCAGTTGCCGAAAGCTTCGGTGAGCGGCGCCTTCGACGTCTTACCTTCATCCTTCATCTTCTGGAATACCGGCGATTCGTTCAGCCGCAGCCGAATCCAGACCGATATGCCGAGCAGGACCACCGAGACCAGGAACGGGATGCGCCAGCCCCACTTCGCGAATTCGGCTTCGCCAAGAATCGAGCGGGTAAAGAGGATCACCAGCAGTGACAGGAACAGGCCGAGCGTTGCCGTGGTCTGGATGAACGATGTGTAGTAGCCGCGTTTACCCATGGGCGAATGTTCCGCCACATAGGTTGCAGCACCGCCATACTCGCCGCCGAGCGCCAGGCCCTGCAACAGGCGCAGCGCGATCAGGATGATCGGGGCGGCAATGCCGATGGTCGCCGCATTGGGCAGGATGCCGACGATGAAGGTCGACAGGCCCATGATCAGGATGGTGACCAGGAAGGTATATTTGCGGCCGACGATGTCGCCGACACGGCCGAACACGATGGCGCCGAACGGGCGGACGATGAAGCCGGCGGCGAAGGCCAAGAGCGCGAAGATGTCGCGCGTGGCCTGGGTGAACATCGGCTGGCCCGTGGCCGGATCGATGACCCCGAAGAACTGTGCGCCGATAACGCCGGCGAGCGATCCGAACAGATAGAAGTCATACCATTCGAAGACGGTACCGAGGGAGGAGGCGAAGATGACGAAACGTTCGTCCTTCGTCATCCCCGCAGATTTTGCAGATGTAGCTGCCATGGTGGACATGTGTGATCGCTCCCCAAATACGTTGCTGCACGTCGTTTGATGCAAGTCTTTTGATGCAAGTCTTTTCGTGCGAGTCTTCTGTTGCGAGTCTTGATATCAGTCGTTGCTGCGGCTCTGTTACAGACCGAACGCTCGCTTCACAGGGCTCCATGAGCCATTGCAAAGAGCCCGCGAAGTGCAC
Organism: Hyphomicrobiales bacterium; assembly: GCA_026400425.1. Classification (GTDB taxonomy): domain Bacteria; phylum Pseudomonadota; class Alphaproteobacteria; order Rhizobiales; family Xanthobacteraceae; genus Tardiphaga. The sequence goes on from JAPLPC010000418.1 coordinate 7,364, forward strand.
GCTAACATTGCATGCAAATGGGACCCAATAAGACTTTAGGCATTCGACTTTCGGCGCTGCTGCGATGACGCAATTGCGTCGGCCGGTTGAAGGATTGGTTTGCGCTGCACAATGCCGTTCACCATTTTACCGCGTGGCAGCATTGCGTGCTTGCATGGGGCGTGCGACCGCGCGACATTGCATTCAGCGCGCTTTTGGCGTGCTCGCTCAACACAGTAGCCCGGTGGGCGATCTGGCACTGACGGAACTCGATGACGATACCTGCCCCGACGCGTCTCATTATCGCCGACGATCACCCGCTGTTCCGTGGCGCGTTGCGGCAAGGCGTGAGCAGCGTGCTTCCGACGACGGCCATCGATGAAACCGGAACCTTCGATGATCTCACCCGCATGCTGGAAGAAGACTCCGATGTCGATCTGGTGCTGCTCGATCTATCGATGCCCGGCATTTCCGGGTTCTCCGGCCTGATCTATCTGCGCGCGCAATATCCGGCGATTCCGGTGGTGATCGTGTCGGCGAGCGATGATGTCGGCACGATTCGGCAGTCGCTGGATTTCGGCGCGTCGGGCTTCATCCCGAAGCGGTTCGGTGTCGATACGTTGCGCGACGCCATCATGAAGGTGCTGGATGGCGATGTCTGGGTTCCGCCGGACATCGACATGTCCGCCACCGCCGATCCGGAAATGAGCAAGCTGCGCGATCGTCTGGTCACTCTGACGCCGCAGCAGGTGCGGGTGCTGATGATGCTTTCCGAGGGATTGCTCAACAAGCAGATCGCCTATGAACTCGGTGTCTCCGAAGCGACGATCAAGGCGCATGTCTCTGCAATCTTGCAGAAACTCGGGGTGGAGAGCCGCACCCAGGCCGTGATCGCCGCCGCCAAGATTGCCGGCGGTCCGTGGAAGCAGGACGCGGCGTCGTAAGGAGAGCGGGCGAGGGGCTTACTCCGCCGCCACCATCTGCTGAGAACGCCACTGTCCCAACAGAGCCCGCAGGCTCGCCGGCTTCACCGGCTTGTTTTGCACGGCGATCCTGTCCTGCCGCGCTGCTGAGCGGACATGCGGGCTGCGATCGGCGGTGATCAGGATCGCTGGAATGTCCTTGCCGAAGCGACCGCGGATGGCGCGGATGGCGGCGATGCCGTTGCCGCGGTCGAGATGGTAATCGACGAGAATGCCGGTGAGGCGCCGACCCGAGGCCTGGATTTCGGCGATCGCCTCCATCGCGGCTTCCGGATCGGGCACCGCAATCACATCCGATCCCCACGCCTGCAGCAGCGTCTTCATGCCGTCGAGAATCGCCGGGTCGTTCTCGATGCAGACGATCAACGTGCCGGACATCGGCGCTTTCGCGAGCGGTGTCGCTGACGTCACCACGGCGGTGTGGTTGATGGCCTGCGCCACCGGCACCGTCACCGAGAACACCGAACCGCCCGACCGATTGGAATCCAGCGCGATGCCATGATTGAGCACATGGGCAAGGCGCTTGACGATCGACAGGCCGAGCCCGAGGCCGCGTGCGATACGAGCGCCCTGTTCGAGGCGATGGAATTCCTTGAAGATCTCGCCGCGCTTGAGGATCGGAATGCCGACGCCGGTGTCGTAGACGCCGATCCGAAGCGCAGTGCCGCGGCGGTGACAGCCGACCAGCACACGCCCCTTGGGCGTATATTTGATGGCGTTGGAGATCAGGTTCTGCAGCAGACGGCGCAGCAACAGGCGGTCGGATTCGACCGGCAGCGAACACGGCACGAAGCAGAGCTCGATGCCTTTGGCGCGCGCGATGGGAGCGTATTCGATCTCCAGCGAACGCATCAGGTCACCGATGCGGAAGGAGGAAATGGCGGGCGTCATCGCGCCGGCATCGAGGCGCGAGATATCGAGCAGCGCGCCGAGAATCTCCTCGATGGCCTCCAAGGATTCGTCGATGTTCTCGACCAGGCGTGCGTCCTCGCCGCTGCCGTTGCGTTCGACGAGGCTGGTGACATACAGCCGCGCTGCGTTCAGCGGTTGCAGGATGTCGTGGCCGGCGGCGGCCAGGAAACGCGTCTTGGAAATGTTGGCTTCTTCGGCTGTGCTCTTGGCGCGTGCCAGTTCGCTGTTCAGCCGGGTCAATTCCTCGGTGCGCTCGCGCACGCGCTTTTCGAGGGTAGCGTTGACGCGCTCGAGAGCTTCGGCAGCTTCGAAGCTCGGTGTCACGTCGGTGAAGGTGAGCACCAGTCCGCCATCGGGCATCTTGTTGGCGCGCACCTCAATCACGAGGTGGCGATCCTTCAGCCGTTCCAGATACGGCATGCCTTCGGTTGTGTAGGCCTTCAGCCGCGTCTGCAGGCGGGTGTCGTAGTCGCCGGAGGGTGGCACGCTGTGGATATCGATGAATTCGAGAATCTCGCGCAGAGGAATGCCGATCTGCACGATCTGCGGCGGAAGGCCGAGCAGTTCGCCGAAATGCTGATTGGAGACGATCAGTTGCAGGTCGGGATTGAAGACGACGATACCCTGGCGCACGTGGTTCAGCGCCGTTTGCAGGATCTCGCGGTTGAAATGCAGCGCGGCGTGGGAATCATCGAGCAGTTTGAGCGCGGCTTTGGCTGAGACGTTGCGCTTGCGCAGCATCAGCGACATCACCACGCGGGACGACGCTGCGCCGATCGAGGAGGCAATCAGATATTCGGCATGTTTGAGCAGTTCGAAATCGGCCGGGGCTTGCGGATCGAGATCGACGCGCCGCCGCGTGGCAAAGGCATCGAACGATTCGCGGGCCCGCGTCTCGCCGATATATTGCGTCACGGTGTTGAGGATATCCTGCACGGTGACGGTGGTGCGCCAGCGTCGGAATGACGGCGTGATCGGTGCCAGCGTGTTCGGCACGAATGTGTCGGCCTGCAGGCGCTCGATTGAAGACGGTGCACGCATCAGCGACAGCACGATGTAAGCGAGGATGTTGAGTGACAGGCTCCATAGCGTCCCATGCAGCAGCGGCGGCAGGCTGGAGCCGAACAGATCCTGCGGCTTCAGCGCCTCGATGCCGAACGGGCCATGCTGCAGGAACAACAGGCCGGCGGTGTTGGTGTCGAGAAAACTCGGGATGAACAGCGTATAGGCCCAGACCAGGAAGCCCACCACCATGCCGCCCATGGCGCCACGCGCGGTGGCGCGACGCCAGATCAGGCCGCCGAAAAACGCCGGTGCGAATTGCGCGATGGCCGCAAAGGACAACAGGCCGATGGCGGCGAGCTGCGTGTTGCCGAGGGCGCGGAAGTAGAAATAGGCCATCACCATGATGGCGAAGATCGCAAATCGGCGTGTGCGCAGCAGGAAATTGCCGTAGTCGGTCTCGCCATGCGGGGGGGCCTGGCGCCTCCGCAACGTGAGCGGCAGCAGGATGTCGTTCGACACCATAATGGCCAGCGCGACGCATTCGACGATCACCATGGCGGTGGCGGCAGACAGGCCGCCGATGAACACGGCCATGCTGAGCGCATACGAGCCGGCCTCGATCGGCAGCGCCAGCACAAACATGTCGCTATCGACGGCACCGAACGGGAATTTGACGAGGCCGGCCAGCGCGATCGGAATCACGAACAGGTTGATGGCGACCAGATAGAGCGGAAACATCCAGCGCGCGCGGGCGACGCCGGCATCGCCGGCATTCTCCACCACGCTGACATGGAACTGGCGGGGCAGCAGCATGATGGCGCAGAACGACAGCGCCACCATGGTGAGGAAGTTGCCGATCGACGGCGAATAGTCGATGGCGCGCAATGCCTCCGGGGTCTTCATAGCGCGCTCGTAAAGCTCGTGTGGCGAGAACATCACGAAGGTGACGAAGGCACCGGCGGTGATGAAGACCACGAGCTTGACGATGGACTCGGTGGCAATGGCGAGCATCAACCCGTGCTGATGTTCGGTGGCATTAGCATGGCGGGTGCCGAACAGCACGGCAAACACGGCCATGGCCAGCGTCACCACCAGCGCCATATCACCGACAATGGGGATGCCGGCAATGGCCTTGTCGTCGCCGAGAATGGTTTCCAGCGACGACGCCACGGCCTTGAGTTGCAGCGCGATATAGGGCACCGAGCCGATGATGGCGATCACGGCAACCGTGGCGGCGACGGCCTGGCTTTTGCCGTAGCGCGCCGCGATGAAATCGGCGATCGAGGTGATGTTCTGCGCCTTGGCCAGCCGTGGCCAGAAAATCCACGCTGGTGCGGCTGGCAACGCCGACTGAGCCGAAAAACGTCCACGACGTACAATAGATCGCCAGCGACAGCGGATAGATCAGCTTGCCCGCAAAGCCGCGCTGGAACAGGCCGAGCCGGTCGCCGTAGGAGGCGACGCAGAACAAGAACCCGATATAGAGGAGGGCGGCGACGATCACGCCCCAGTCGTGCAGCATGTGCCGGCTCCGGTGTCGGGCGTGACTGTAGCCTGTCACTGTAGGGTGGGCAAAGCGCAGCGTGCCACCGCCGACGCTGGTAATCGGGGCGTGGTGGGCACGCTGCGCTTTGCTACCCTACGAAAGGCTCTTTATGAGATGGCGCGCAGCCCGTAAAAGCTGATCAGGATCACCACCAGCCAGGCCGCGACACCGGCGGCGATGGCCAGCCTATAATCGATCGAACCGACCGTGAGGTAACAGACGCCGAGAAACGCCAGATAGGCCGGGATGGTCTTGGCGCCGGCCATACAGGCCTCGCGAAAGCCGGCCGCCTCGCCTTTGGCGCCGACGATGGCCAGCGCAATGATCGCGAAAGTCGGGAACAGCGGCAGGATGCCGGGCAGGGTGTTGCCGCGCTTGGACAGGAAGGCAATCAGCGCGGTGAGCAGGCCGCCGACAATGCCTTTCCAGATGATATCCAAGGGAGGGTCCTTACACGAGATTCAACAAGTACTATCCTCGTCCTGAGGAGCGCGCAAAGCGCGCATCTCGAAGGATGGCGACGAACGGCGAGCCAGGCGATCTCATGGTTCGAGACGCGCGCAAATGCGCGCTCCTCGCCATGAGGAGTAGAGCTACTCCGCCGCCATCGCCTTTGCGCGCAGTGGCAGGCCGAGTTGATCCCACACCTGCAGCAAGGCCTCGGCCAGATGATCGATCAGCACGTCGTCATGATAGGGCGACGGCGTGATGCGCAGGCGCTCTTCGCCCTTGGCCACGGTGGGATAGTTGATCGGCTGGATATAGATGCCGTGATCTTCGAGCAGCAGGTCGCTGGCCTTCTTGCACAGTTCTGCGTCGCCGACGAACACCGGCACGATATGGGTGTCGGTGGACATCACGGGAATCCCGGCGGCGGTGAGCACGGCCTTGACGCGCGCGGCCCGGTCCTGATGGCGTTCGCGCTCCCAGTTCGACGATTTGAGGTGCTTGATCGCGGCCGTTGCGGCGGAACAGATCGCCGGCGGCAATGCCGTAGTGAAGATGAATCCCGGCGCATAGGAGCGTACGGCATCGACGATATCAGCGCTGGCGGCAATATAGCCGCCGAGACAGCCATAGGCTTTCGCCAGTGTGCCTTCGAGCACGTCGATGCGGTGCATGACACCGTCGCGCTCGGCGATGCCGCCGCCGCGCGGGCCGTACATGCCGACGGCATGAACTTCGTCCACATAGGTCATGGCGCCATAGCGCTCGGCGAGATCGCAGATCGCCGCCAGCGGAGCCACATCGCCGTCCATCGAATACAGGCTCTCGCAGGCGATCAGTTTCGGCCTGTTGGGATCGGCGGCCTTCAGCAATTCTTCGAGATGAGCGACATCGTTATGGCGGAACAGGATACGCTCGCAGCCGGATTGCCGGATACCTTCGATCATCGAGTTGTGGTTCAGGGCATCGGACAGGATGAGGCAGTTCGGCATCAGTTTGGCGAGCGTCGAGATGCCGGTCTGATTCGACACATAGCCGGAGGTGAACAGCAGCGCGGCCTGCTTGCCGTGCAGGTCGGCGAGCTCTGCCTCGAGCTGGACCAGCGGATGATGGGTGCCGGCGATGTTGCGCGTACCGCCGGCGCCGGTGCCGACCCGTGTCGCGGTCTCGACCATGGCGCCGACCACTTTCGGGTGCTGCCCCATGCCGAGATAGTCGTTGGAACACCAGATCACGACATTGCGCGTACCATTCGGCGTATGCCACGTGGCATGCGGAAATCGGCCGGCGATGCGCTCGAGATCGGCGAATACCCGGTAACGACGCTCGTCGTGCAGGCGGGCGAGCGCATCACTGAAGAACTTGCTGTAATCCATCGGCAAAACATCCAAAACGGAACCCGAAACCCAGCTTGGTTCGCGTTTTAGAGCTTTTCCAGTCGGGCTGTCGAGGCGCAATTGGGCATATTGCCCAGTGCGTACTCGTCATCCCCGCCGTGGCGTGGACGACAGACTAGATCGCGCTAAAGCGCAGCTTGCCGTCGCTGCACAGTTCCTGGCTCAGCCGGCCGCTGGCCAGCATGTAATTGACATGGGCGATCAATTCGCCGGCGGCAAAGCCGGTCTGGTGAGCGTCCAGTTTGTGCTTGTGGAACACGACCGGCACAAGTTGCGCTGACGTTTTGGCCTCGGTGCGACAGGCATCCGCGATCATTGCGCAGCGTTCCTCGTGATGGTCGGCGAGCTGCTTGATCCTGATCTTGAGGCCGTAAAACGGCACGCCATGACCCAGCAGCACCAGCGCATCATCGGGCAACGCGGCGGCGATGGCATTGAGCGATGTCAAATAGGCGCCAAGCGCGTCCTCGTCCGGCTCGTGCGCCCAGACGCTGACATTGGGTGAGATCTTGCTCAGCACCTGATCGGCAGAGAGATAGATGTTGTCGGCGGCACAATACAGCGTCACCTGATCAGGCGAATGGCCGGCCCCGGTGATGATGCGGAATTCGCGGCTGCCGATGGTGATGGTGCCGCCGTTGCGGAGACGACGATAGGCGGCGGGCAACGGCACCGTGCGTTTCAGATAGTCCTGGCCGCGGCCGAGCAGCTGTTCGGTGATCGCGTCGTCCATGCCGTGGCGCAGGAAGAACTGGCGCATGTTGACCAGCCGCTCGTCGGTGCGGCGGTTCTGATGATAGACGCCCTGCAGATATTCGACCTGCGACATGTAGAAGGGGCAGCCGAAGCGCTGCACGATCCAGCCGGCCTGGCCGACATGGTCGGGATGGGCGTGGGTGATAATCACCTTGGATATCGCGATGCCCCTGAGCGGGCCGTCGAACAGCGTCGTCCATGCCGCGATGGTGGAGTCGTTGCCGAAGCCGGTATCCACCATGGCCCAGCCGTCGCCGTCTTCGAGCAGGTAGATGTTGACGTGATTCAGACGAAACGGGAGGTCGAGCCGGAGCCATTTGATGCCGGGGGCGATGTCCACCACCTGATCGGGGCCGGGATGGCTCTCGATGGGATAGTTGAGCGGATCGACGGATTTCTCATGAACAGGCTTGTCATGAGCGGGCTTGGCGCTGGCGTCTGTCATCGTCTTTTTGTCCTTTGTATCCGGCTTACCGGGCCAAGGACCCCTGCGCCAGCCAAAAAGGGCCGGCGCAGGGCATGGGTCAGACGCTGGCGCGCATGGCCGGAGCAGCGTCGGCGGCACTCAGGCCGGAGGTCATGCCGAGCCGGCCGAGCAATGCGGTATCGCGGTCGGTCTGTGGATTTGTGGTGGTCAGCAAGACGTCGCCGATGAAGATCGAGTTGGCGCCGGCAAGGAAACACAGTGCCTGCAATTCGTCAGTCATGTATTGCCGTCCGGCGGAAAGCCTGACGACATCTCCCGGCACTAGGTCACGCAGCGGGATTTCCGATTCTTTCCCCGCTCGTAACACCGAAGCGGAGACGTTGATCATCGCCTTGAGTTTTTCCGCAGCCGCCTCTGCGCGGGC
>JAPLPC010000060.1 GCA_026400425.1 Hyphomicrobiales bacterium
GCCGGCGGCATTCGGTTTGTTGCCCATCAGGGCCAGCGAGAAGTCGATGAAGAATTTGCCGGCGCCGGATTGCGCGAGGAACGCGCCATAGATGGTGAACAGGATGATCAGCGTCGCCGAGACATCGACCGCAACGCCGAAGATGCCCTCCAGCGTGATGAAGAGATGGCCGATCAGGCGCGGCAGATCATAGCCGCGATGGGTCCACGGTGCCGGCAGATGCGGGCCGAGCATGGCGTAGGCGATGAAAAAGATCGACACCACGGGCATGATCCAGCCGGTGGTGCGGCGTGTAGCTTCCAGCAGCAGCACGATGAAGACGACGCCGACCAGCACGTCCATGTGGTCGGGCATGGTGGCGCGGTCGGTGAAATCCTCGCCGCCCCATAGCGCATAGACGATGGTGGCGATGGCGACGAGGCCGGGCAGGATATCCCACCAGCGCACGCGGTCGCGGAATCGGCTGGCCATCGGGAACAGCATGAAGCTGAGCAGCAGCGTGAAGGCCACATGGACGTAGCGCAGTTCCTGCGTCGGAACGATCGCATAGGCCGCATAGAGGTGAAACAGGCTCATCGCTACGGCGATGGCGGTGGAGATCGTGCCGGCCCAGCCGAGCAGGCGGTTGGCTGCGCCCTCTTCGGCTTCGATCAGCTCTTCGACCTTCTGCAGCGCCTCGTCGGACACGGCCGGCTCACTGTCGAGCTGGGCTTCATCGATCGCAGGCGCTTTGTCGTCAGCCATGTTTCTTCCCCCGGGATATTCCCCCGCGCCGGCTTTGCCGGCCTTATTGATTTTAGTGCGGCGCATTGATGCTGTTTTGACCGGCTGGCGCAAGACCTCAACCGTGAAACTTTCGTCGCGCTTATTCCTTCTCGCGCGCTTGCCGCGAGAGGTGAAATCGTCTCCGATTGACCAACGGCATGGCCCGGTCCACCTTCGGCGTCATGATCGATCATCGCATGAAACCAGGACGTCGCCGCATCGCATTATGCGTGAGCCTGTTCGCCGTCCTGTTCGCTCCGTGGACGGCTGCGTCCCGCGCGGACACTATTGCCGTGCTCACCGGTGGCAGCTCCGGCGTCTATTTCCCGCTCGGAGTCAGTATCGCGATGATCTATGCGGATATTCCGGACGCGAAGGTCCGGGTGGAGACCACCGACGGCTCGGTGGCCAACCTGATGCGTCTGCAGCAGGGCACCGGACAGGTCGGCTTCGCGCTCGGCGATGCGCTCATGGCGGCCTGGCGCGGGGATGTCGATGGCGGCTTCGACGGCCGGCTGGACCGCCTGCGGGTGATCGGCGCGCTGTATCCGAACTACGTCCAGATCGTCGCAACCAAATCGAGCCGCATTCGCACCCTGGCCGATCTGAAAGGCAAGAGCCTCGCCATCGGGGCCGAGCATTCGGGCACGGAACTGAGTGCCAGGGCCATCCTCGCCGCCGCTGGTATGAGCGTGAAAACGCTCGGCCGGGTCGAGATGATCCCATTCGGCGAATCCACCCAGCGCATGCTGAAGAATGAACTCGACGCCTCGTTGCAATCCGCCGGCCTCGGTGTGACCTCGATCAAGGAACTCACCGACAATAGCGATACAGTGGTGGTACCGGTACCGCCGTCGGTGGTGTCCAAACTCGGCCCACCGTTCCGGGTCGCGCGGATTCCTGCGGATACCTATCGCGGCCAGTGGAGACCGGTGCCGACGGCTTCGGTGATGAACTATCTGGTGACGAGCTCGGCGGTGAGCGAGGAGCTGGTCTATCAGATGACGAAGCGCCTGTTCGATTCGATCGACGACCTGGCCATCGCGCATCGCGCGGGTCATGAAATCAGGCTCGCTGCTGCGGTGAGCCGCAGCCCGGTGCCGTTGCATCCGGGTGCACTGAAATATTATCGCGAGAAAGGCCTGATCAAGTAATGCATCTGCCGAGCTATCTTCTCATCGCCATTTGTCTGTCGGGTGCCTGCAGCGCGCAGGCTGCCGTCGATGCCGGTCCGCAGGAGCCGCCGGTGGCGGCAGCCGATACCGTGCCGTGTTTCGCGGCTATTGCGGCCGCCGACGACGACAGGGTCATTGCGCTTTGCGGCGATCTGATCGGCAATGAAAAGGTGACGACCTCCGATCGCCTGAAGGCCAGCAGCGCGCGCGCCGCCGCCTACGCCCGCAAGGACCAGGCCGATCTCGCGATTGCCGATTACGATACGGCGTTGAAAATAGATCTGACGCGGCCCGATCTGCTCAATGCGCGCGGCGAATTGCTGCGCAGGAAAGGCGATCGCCCGCGCGCCATCCGCGACTTCGGCGCGGCGATGAAGATGGATCCGCAGAACGACGCGGTACGCGCCAATTACAAGGCGCTGGCGCAGGAGATCGAGCAGATGGGCGCCAAGATGTCGGTGCCGACGTCAAAGAAAGCACCATCGAAAGAGCCGCAAATTCGGTAACGATCGCCGGTAACGATCTCGGATGACGATCAATTTGTAAATAGAACCCGGCGGTGTCCGGGACGGGGGAGATGCCATGACGACCAGCAGTGCAACGAGCCGCTATCACGAGGTGCATGCGCGGTCGCTGTCCGATCCGGAAGGGTTTTGGGGCGAAGCCGCCAAGGCCATCGACTGGATCGAGCCGGCGAAGACCGTGTTCGATCCGTCGATGGGTCTGTATGGCCGCTGGTTTGCCGGCGGCGTGCTGAACACTTGCTTCAACGCGCTGGATCGCCATGTCGCCCGTGGCCGCGCCGATCAGGTGGCGCTGATCCACGACTCGCCGCTGACCGGCACGATCCGCAAATTCACCTATGCCGAATTGTTGCACGAGACCCAGGTGCTCGGCGCGGTGCTGCAGGATCTCGGCGTCGGCAAGGGTGACCGCGTCATTCTCTATATGCCGATGGTGCCGGAAGCCGTCGTTGCGATGCTGGCATGTGCACGCATCGGCGCCGTGCATTCGGTGGTGTTCGGCGGATTCGCCGCCAAGGAGTTGGCGACGCGGATCGAGGATTGCCAGCCGAAGCTGATCCTGTCGGCAAGTTGCGGCTATGAGCCCGGCCGTATCGTGCACTACAAGCCGCTGCTCGACGACGCCATTGCGCTGGCCAGCGTGAAGCCGGAGGCCTGCATCATCCTGCAGCGTCCGGATCATGGCTGCGATCTCATCGCCGGTCGCGATCACGACTGGGCCGAGCTGCGCAGTGCGGCGATCGCAGCGAAAAAGTCAGCGGATTGCGTGCCGGTGCTGGCGACCGATCCGCTCTACATTCTGTATACGTCGGGCACCACGGGCAAACCGAAAGGCGTGATGCGCGACAATGGCGGCCACGCCGTCGCGCTGGCCTGGTCGATGCACAATCTCTATGGCGTGAAGCCCGGCGAGGTGTGGTGGTGTGGCTCGGATATCGGCTGGGTGGTCGGCCACAGCTACATCGTCTATGCGCCGCTGATCCATGGCGCCACCACGATCATGTATGAGGGCAAGCCGGTCGGCACGCCCGATGCCGGCGCGTTCTGGCGTGTCATCGCCGAGCACAAGGCGGTCGCCTTCTTCACCGCGCCGACCGCATTCCGCGCCATCCGCAAGGACGATCCGGACGGCACGTTCATCCGCAAATACGACCTCTCGCATTTCCGCACATTGTTTCTGGCCGGTGAACGCGCCGATCCGCCGACGGTGGAATGGGCGGAGCAGCAGCTGAAAGTGCCGGTCATCGATCACTGGTGGCAGACCGAGACGGGCTGGTGCATCGCCGGCAATCCGGTCGGGCTCGGCCTGCTGCCGGTCAAACACGGTTCGCCGACGGTGCCGATGCCCGGCTACAAGGTCGATGTGGTGGATGAAGCGGCGAAGCCGCTGCCCGCAGGCACCATGGGCTCCATCGTCATCAAGCTGCCGATGCCGCCGGCCTGTCTGCCGACACTGTGGCAACAGGACGAGCGCTGCAACGAGGCCTATTTCAACGAATTCCCCGGCTACTACAAAACCTCCGATGCCGGTTATCTCGATGACGACGGTTATGTTTATGTGATGGGCCGCACCGACGACATCATCAATGTCGCCGGCCATCGGCTGTCCACCGGCGGCATGGAGGAGATTCTCGCCTCGCATCCCGATGTTGCCGAATGTGCGGTGCTCGGTGTGAAGGACACGACCAAGGGCGAGGTGCCGTGCGGCTTTCTGGTGCTGAAAGCCGGCGTCACCCGCACCAATGCCGAGATCGAGAAGGAAGTGGTGGCACTGGTGCGCGACAAGCTCGGGCCGGTCGCGGCATTCAAGCTCGCCATTGCCGTGACGCGTCTGCCCAAGACCCGCTCGGGCAAGATCCTGCGCGGCACCATCAAGAAGATCGCCGACGGCGAGAGCTGGTCGATGCCCGCCACCATCGAGGATCCGAAGGCGCTGGACGAAATCGGCGCGGCATTGAAGGGCAGGGTGTAGGCAGCTGTGGCATTGTCGCGGCAGTTGTAGGGCGGGCAAAGCGCAGCGTGCCCACCATCCTGTGGCCACCTTAACGTGCTCATCATGCCATCTCAGCGCCATGTGGTGGGCACGCTGCGCTTCGCCCAGCCTACGAATGGCGGCGAATCGGCGGCTTGAACGGCCATCTTCCATTTCGCGCAAGATGCGCTAAACAGCGCCCAATACGCCGTCAGGATCTTTCGCATGCGCCTCGCTCCGACCTCCCTCATCGCACTCACGCTGGTCGCCACGCTGCTCGGCGCTTGTGCGCGCCGTTCCGATGTGCCGATGTCGAGCAGCGGCGACGACGATGACGCCGTCTGCCGCGCCAATGGCGTGGCGGTCGGCTCGTCGGAATATTCGGCCTGCCGCAAGGACCGCGACGTCCAGCGCAGCAATGCCATTGCCCGCGCCGATCGCAAGCAGCGCGACCTCGGCGAATATATGCTGAACAATCCCAGCCGGCCGTAGAAGCGAGAATAGTAGCTCCGAGCCTTGATCTTCCTCAACTACGTGTGTTGCTTCGGCAACGCTCAACCGCGCTGTTGCGCAATCGCGTCTGCGCTTTGAGCGACATCAACGTTCGCGCCGACCAACTGTCGTCTGTCGCATGCACTGCGGGTGGATACTTCACCCGAGACATTCGAAAGTTGGGGCGCACTGCCATGAAGACGATCTGGACGACGATGTCGCTGCTGCTGGCCGCGACGGCCATCACCGCGATTCCCGTGGCCGGCCATGCGGCCGATCTCGCTGCCAAGCCGGTCTACAAGGCGCCGATCGCCGTGGAGGCCTGGAATCCATGGATGATCCGCCTGCGCGTCCTCGGCGTCATTCCGGAGAACGGCGGCTCGGTCAATCAGATCGCGGGCTCCAGCCTGAAAACCTCGGATGCCGTCGTCCCCGAACTCGACATCACCTATTTCTTCACCAAGAATCTCGCAGCTGAGTTGGTCCTTGGCGTGACCAAACATAGCGTCAGTGGCGCCAATGCGCTGGCCGGCATCGATGTCGGCAAGGCCTGGCTGCTGCCGCCGACTTTGACGCTGCAATATCACGTCACCGAATTCGGCGCGTTCAAACCCTATGTCGGCGCCGGCGTGAACTACACCTGGTTCTTCAGCCAGTCCGCAGCCGGTGGTACCGTGATCGAGAGCCACCTGAAGAACAGCTTTGCGCCTGTGGTGCAGTTCGGCTTCGACTACATGATCGATCAGCATTGGGGCTGGAACGTCGATGTCAAGAAAGTGTGGCTGCGTCCGAACTGGGACGGCACCCTCGCCGGCGGCGTCCCGGTCACCGGCCAGGTCAAGCTCGATCCGTGGCTGATCGGCACCGGCATCACCTATAAGTTCTGATTCGCATCGTCGTCAGCGCAGCTAAGCAGTCCGGTCTCGTCGGAGAGGCCGGATTGCTTCGGCGCATTCTTGCCGATGACGGCGGCGTGGCCGGTTCCTTCGGTTGCCTTGCCCCGCCATATGCTGTCTGTAGGCCTTCCACTCACAAGCCATCCAGGACGGCATCATGGACATCAAGGTCAGGGATTCAAACGGCGCGCTGCTCGCCGAGGGCGACAGCGTGACGATCATCAAGGATCTGAAGCTGAAGGGCTCGTCCACCGTGCTCAAGCGCGGCACGGTGATCAAGAACATTCATCTCACCGACAACGAAGACGAAATCGAAGGCCGCACCGACAAGGTCAAGGGCCTGGTGCTGCGCACGGAGTTTTTGAAGAAGATGTGAGGAGGATGGGTTGAGCGCAGCGATACCCATCCTTCGATTTACGCTTCAACGTAGTCCGCAATGCTGGTCGGCATCGGCACGGGGTGGCCGTCTTCCTTCAGCCCATCGATATGGAAGCGGATCGCGTCGCGGATCTCGCGCTCGACGATCTGCAGCGTATCACCGGTTGCCACGCAGCCGGGCAAGTCCGGCACATAGGCCGAGTAATTATTGTCGGCCTTCTCGATCACCACTGCGTAGCGCA
>JAPLPC010000289.1 GCA_026400425.1 Hyphomicrobiales bacterium
ATGGGAATCGACCACAAGGTCAGATTTCGTAGTGAAGAGCAGATCGCGGAGATAGCCGCGATCTGCTGGAGGCTTTTGCCCCCCAAGCAAGGCTCAACTTTCGACGTAGTCGGTTTCCTGAAACGAATCCTTCTCCTTGAAGGGATCGACTGCGTCACGACATCCGGGTTTCGAAAAAAAGGCAAACTGTCGATCAAATATTTTGATCGTGAATTTATACAAGACGACCCCGCTTACGTCGAATTCGCAAAAAACAAGCGCGACAAGTACGTTACGCTCAACGTGGATAAGACGATCTGGCGAAGCGCACTGCAAGACGACTGTTTTTCTAAAGAAGTGCTTGCTCATGAGATAGGACACGTCCTCCTTCACGACCATCACGAACATTCGTATTCAAGCGACCCATCCGCCCAAAAGCCTTTCGAAGGAACGAGCAAGGAAGATTTCGCAGAGTGGCAGGCCATCACTTTCGCCGGGCACCTTTTAATTCCCGACAATGTAGCACGCAAATTCAAGAATGCAGATGTGCTAGCCACTTTAACGAACACAACTGAGAAGCTGGCTCAATCTCGTCTAGTAGCAGCACAAAACACGAAGACATCTCTATTTACAAAGTATGAGAACGACGTTTGTGAAAACTGCGGAAATATTACTGTAAGCCGGGCTGGCTGCACTTTGAGATGCCACACGTGCAACCACATGGTTCAAATGTAGAAGATCTTTTGGAGCAACCCTTCGGAGGTTTAGATGTCTCGAGACTTTTACGACCGAAATGGAAACGCTACACACTACATTGACGACCGCGGAACGTTCTACACGTGGGGCGGCCGACCTATTGGTTTCGTTCAAAACGACGAGCTTTATAACACGTCCGGCAGACACGTCGGACGGATTTCATCAGGTTGGGTCCGCGACACGAGCGGACAAGCCGTCGGGTTCACCAACGACGCCTCAGGCGGACCAATCCCCCCACTGAAATCTCTCCCGTCTCTCAAATCGCTTCCATCACTCCCTCCCCTTAGAGGTCTTGCCGCATTACCGCCTTTAGCGGCACTACCCTCATTAAGCTGGAGTCGACACGCGATTGACGATCTTTTCAGATCATGAGCAAGCGTAGCCCGCATGAGCGGCAAGCGTAGGGCGGATTAGCGAAGCGTCATCCGCCATCCATCATTGACGTGGCGGCTTCGCTATTCCGCCCTCCGCGCTGTTCCCGGCTTCCGGGCGGGCTCATGCCGGCCGGGCCGCAACGCGCCACGTTCGCGTGTTTCAGCCACCGCAAGCACCAGAGTAATTTAGGATCGAACCGATTGACCAACCTCATGGTGAGGAGCGCGCCAGTTGGCGCGCGTCTCGAACCATGGCGTCAGGCGACCATCCTTCGAGACGCGATCAGAGATCGCTCCTCAGGATGAGAGCGTCTGGAATGCCGATTCAACCGTGCAAATCTGCCCTAGTGCGCCGCTTTCGGCGCGGCATTGGTTGCGGGCGCCTTCCCGGCCTCGCCTTGCGGCGCGAGCGTGGCAGCGTGAACGACGAAGCCCAGAAACAGCAGCGCGATCACGCCGGCGACGATCGCGCCATAGCCGCGGTCCTCGCTGTGAACATGGGCTTCGGTCAGGGTATGATCGGCTGTGGGATCCATGGCGGTACCTCAGTTTGCGTGTGAAGATGCTCGACAAGCATTGTGCCGATCATACGCGTCCAACGACGATATTTCCACCGCACGCCTGACCGCCAGACATGGCGACCTCGCCCCACATCCGAAAGCGCCTTATGAAACTCCATGACCCCGCCGACAATGTCTGGACCGCGCAACAGGACGAGGAGCTCAAGCTGCAGCTCGCCAATGGGCGCAGCATCAACGAACTCGCGCTGCGCATGAAGCGATCGCCGCTCGCGGTGCGCACGCGCGTCAACAAGCTCGGGATACGCGAGGCGAAAAAGGATTAGGCAGCGGCCGCACGCCCGTCGTGCGTGGCGACGACCTGGGCAACGCCCATGCGTGGCGGCGGAGCGAAGCGGCTCGTCCTGGCTGGTGAACGAGCCACCCGGCCCATCGGCGATCTCACCGACGAGCTTCCGTCTTGAAATGGTCACACTGTTGGCCGGCGCAACGTGCTCAAAGCAGATGCCTTGCGATGTCCGAAGTGTCCGCACCGTGTCGCCCGCCATCGGCGCGATGGCGCGTCGTCACGTCGCGCCGAAGGGACGGTGTCGTGATTGGGCGAACCGATATGAATGGACAGGCGATGATCACCGAAGGCTTCGAACTGATTCGGGAGATCGTCGCCAGTGGCGGGACGAAATACACGGCCGGCCTGATCGACCGCTCGCGCTATGAAGCTCTGGTCGATCTCGGATGGCTGCGCCCCATTCGGATGAACAAGAACGATATCGCCTATGTCGCGACCGAACAGGGCATCGCCGCCGCCGATTGAACCCAGGCGATGCCGCACCCGAGCGATGCGCCCCGGCTTCGGATGATCGCCGGCACCGGGCCGCTCGCGATCCGCAAGCGCCCGGGCGCGTCAACACCGCTTGATCGATTTCATCGATCGCGCGCGACGGGGCAGCGCGTGCGGGTTACTTCCGGTTCAGCCAGGATGGGCGTTCACCCAGCCAGGCCGGCAAAGCGTCCCACTCCGCGGATCGCATGCGGCGCTCCTCGCCGCCCACATTGATGAAGACGAACGGGGCATCCTCCTGCCCGGTCTTGGACCCGACGAATATCGCCGGCACGCCATAGGCGTCCCTGATGGCAGCTTTGCTGGACATGACTTTCGTTGCTCCGTGAGCTTTCTCGACACGCATCCGCAGCCATCAGCCGGCGGCGGACGGTGCGCTGTCCGTTGTGACCGACGCGTAGCGCGCCGTCAGCCGTTGCTACTTCTTCCGCGTCGGCATCATCTTCGGACCACCGCCCTTCAGGCTTTCAGCCGCAGCAACCGTCTTTGCGATAACTTTCTTCGGCTTCTTCGTCTCGCGATTGCCTTTGGCCATGCCGTGTCTCCTCTGTGTGAGCATCAGCAGTAGCACACGATCAGGCCGGATACGTTTTATTATCAAAGCTCGCGCCGCGTATGATCTCACTCAGCAAAAGATAAAGGTGGCTATTGCCGGATAAAGAGCGCACGCTTGTGCGCAGGTTGTCGTGGCCCTGCTTTTTAGCCGCGCGCTGATTCAAATATCAAACGGAACAATCTCGACTGACGCGACCGTTGTCGCGTGGCGCATGTGGTCGTTTGAACATCGCTCCCCTAACATGACGAGGCCGCAGATTGACGGTGTTCAACCGTATCGCGTTCATTGGAAATTCGCTGCCGCGCCGATGCGGGATTGCGACGTTCACGACCGACTTGCAGAGCGCGGTGGCGGCATCCCGGGCGGATTCAAAAACGGCCATTGTTGCGATGACCGATCACGGCCACGCCTATGACTATCCGGCGAGCGTCGCCATCGAGATCAATGACGACGTGATCAGCGATTACGTCCGCGCCGCCGATTTTCTTAATGAAGGCCATTTCGACGTGGTGTCGCTGCAGCACGAATTCGGCATTTTCGGCGGTGATGCCGGCGGCGAGATCGTACCGCTGCTGTCGCTTCTGAAGATGCCTATCGTGACGACCCTGCATACGGTTCTTGCGGAGCCCAGCACTGCCCAACGCGCCGTGTTCATGCAGGTGATCGCGTTGTCCGCAAAGGTCGTGGTCATGGCGGAAAAGGGCCGCGAGCTGCTGCGGACCGTCTACCAGATCGCGGAAGAGAAGATCGAGATCATCCCG
>JAPLPC010000250.1 GCA_026400425.1 Hyphomicrobiales bacterium
ACGCGACATTTCAACGACATAGATGGGCCCGCGGGTTCGCATCGTCTCGTCGGGTAAGGTTTCTGAAACCATAGAAACCGAATGGCGCAGCGGTAGGTGGGTGCTAATGAAGATCGGGTATCACGCGCTTCATCCTATATCGCGCAGGCGTCATGTTTCTCGATCAGCACTCCCTGTTTATTGCCATCGGTGTTTCCTGTACCGCGCTGGCCTTCACGTTGCTCGCAACGTGGGTCGTGGCGCGCTCTGAGACCTATCTGTTGGCCTGGTCCACCGGACTTGCGCTGACGGTTCTGGCGCTGTTGTTCTATCTCGGCATCGAGCGCTATCAGCCGACGTATCAGCTCGTCAGCTTCGTTCTGCTGATCCTCGGCTTCGCGCTGATCTATCGCGGCACCGTCCAGTTCTGCACGCATCGCTCGAATTGGACATTCACGATCGCCATCGCAGCGCTGGCACTGCTGCCGACCGTTGCGGCCTTCGTAACCGGCTATACGGGCGTCGGCACCGCGGTTGCAAATTTTGCGATCACGGGTCTGACGACGCTCGCCGCGTTTCAGTACTGGAAGGGCCGGTCGGAAGCGCCGTTGCTGATGATCACCAATGCGCTGCTCTATCTGGCTACGGCCGCCTCCTTCGCAGCCTGCGGTTACGTGCTGCTCGCCAATGGCCAGTATGTGCTGACCGAACGCCCGTCGAACTGGGCCGAGGAGTTCAACTCGCTGATGATCATCGTCGGCCTGACCGGCATCGGTGCGCTGTCGCTGACCATCAATCAGATCCGCACCACGAACCGTCATAAATCGGATGCGATGACCGACCCTTTGACCGGCTTGCTGAATCGACGCGCGTTGTTCGAGGACCGCTCGCAGGCGGTGGTGCAGAACGCGGCTGTCCTTCTGATGGATCTCGATCACTTCAAAGCCATCAACGACAAGTTCGGTCATGCCGGCGGCGATCGCGTGTTGCGCGTATTCGCCGAAGTGATCTTCTCCAATATCCGCGCGCACGACGTTGCCGCCCGCCTCGGCGGTGAGGAGTTCTGCATCCTGCTGTCGTCGTCCGGCCCGAAATCCGCGGCGTCAGTTGCAGAGCGCATCCGCGCAACGCTGGAGGGACTGGCGTTCCAGGCACCGGAAGGCACCATCAAGGCGACGGTGAGTATCGGCGTCGCGATCCGCTCATCGGCCCCCGAAACGCTGCAGACCCTGCTCAACCGCGCCGACGCCGCCCTCTATCGCGCCAAAGCCGACGGCCGAAACCGCGTCCACATCTCGGATTTTCATCTGGCGGCTTGAAGCGAAACGGTTCGCTTTGTCGCTCTGAGCGTGCCCAAGCATGACAAAAGCTCAAGGTAACGTGCAAGCGCTGATTTGTCGTCGCAAAAATCAGAATGGTGGGGGAGGCAGGACTCGAACCTGCGAAGCCATAAGGCGGCTGATTTACAGTCAGCTCCCTTTGCCACTCGGGACACTCCCCCGCTCGACGCCATCGCACCATCCCGCCCGAACGGGCGTTCACCCGTACGGGTGCTGGACGGCCTTGGATGACGTGGAAACGCGCACCCGCTCAGCGGGCTCCCGGCGGCGCTGGTTATCGGGAAGCCGGCGGCCAAAGTCAACCGATCATGACGGATTTATCCGCCGCTCGTTCCCGAAGCCAAATTGCCAATCCCCGGGCTCCATGAGACAAGCCGGTATGAGCGACCGAGACCGCAAGCAGCGATTCCAGCGTGGCCCGCAAACGGGCCGCGATTCCAGCCGCGATCAGGGCCAGGGACAAGGCCGGCCCGGCCACGACCAGGGGCGCCGCCCGCCCCGTCGTGACCGCGAGACCGGTGGCGACGGTGTGGCCGTCCTCTATGGCTGGCATCCCGTCACGCTCGCACTGGCCAATCCGAACCGGACGATTCGCAAGCTGTGGCTGACCGAAAACGCCGCTCGCCGCCTCAGCGATGAAAAGATCGAGACGCGCGTGACGCCGGAACTGGTGCGGCCGGAAGACATCGACCGCCGACTCGGACCGGACGCCGTGCATCAAGGCATGCTGGCCGAGGTCGATCCGCTGGAAGGCCCCGATCTCGACGACCTGCCGCAAGACGGGATGGTGCTGGTGCTCGACCAGATCACCGATCCGCACAATGTCGGGGCCATCTTGCGCTCGGCAGCGGCCTTCAAGGTCAACGCCGTGATCACCACCAATCGCCATAGCCCGGAAGCCACCGGCGTGCTGGCGAAGTCGGCATCGGGCGCCCTCGAACTGGTGCCGATCATCGCGGTGCCCAATCTGGCCCGCGCGCTGAACCAGTTGAACGATCAGGGTTTCATGACCGTCGGCCTCGACAGCGAAGGCAGCGAGACGATCAGTGCCGTGCCATTGAGTGCACCGCTGGCGCTCGTGCTCGGTGCCGAAGGCAAGGGCCTGCGCCATCTCACGCGCGAGACCTGCAGCGTCGTGGCGCGGCTCGACATGCCCGGCGAGATCAAGAGCCTCAACGTCTCCAATGCCGCCGTGCTCGCGCTTTATATCGGCGCCAGCAAGCTCGGCCTGATGAACTAGTTTTACCAACGCAAGACGCCCGCCTGCATCGCTGCAGACGGGCGTGGATCGTCGATGGGATCAATCAGTAGGCGCGGCGGAGCGCGCGCTGCTGATGATAGCCATGCTGGTGAAAGCCGCGCTGGTGATAGCCATGACGCGGTGCATAGCCGTGACGCGAACCATAGATCACGCGCGGCTGGGCATAGTGGCTGCGCGTCGCGTGGCGCATGCTGGCGCCATAACGATAGCTCGGGCGGCTGTAAAATGGCAGACGCGGCGTGAACACCACCGGGCCGACAGTCCTCTGCCCATAACCGTAGCCATAGCTGTGGTGATCGTACGGATTGGCATAGGGGCCGCCGTCATAGCGCGGATAGCCGCGCCAGCCGATGGCGGTCTCCTGATAGGTCGGAACCGGTGCGAACTGCCCGGGGCCGCCATAGGTCGGGCCCTGGTTGACGTAATAATACTGGCGTGTCACCGGCTCCGGATTCGGCAGCAGTTCATAACCGGCATAGCCGCCGGAATAACTGTACGCGCCGCCGCATGGCGAGCAGCCGCCGTAATAGCCGCCACCGGCCATCGCGGGCGATGCCACGGCGCTGGCGGCGGCAACAGCAAACGCCGCAGCCCATTTCGAAATCGTGATACGCATGATGCACTCCTGTCGGCGTTTTATTGTTTTGTGATCGGAATTCGTGTCAGCGCCCATCCAGCGGCGGCGCGGCTATGATCGGTGGTGGGCTCATCGGCACGTCGTTGGTCCCCATCGGCGCCGATTTCGCCGACCAGTGTTCGTGGAAGCTCGGCGCCGGCTGCGGCAGCTTGCGATTGGCCGGCGGCTCGACCTCGAGCCGGCCGTAGCCAGGCTTGTGACCCAAGCTGGGATAATAGCGACCGACGTTCGGAACCGGATCGATCGGCCTGCCGCCATACACGGTCGGCTGCACATGAATACGGCTCTGTAGACCCCAGTCCCCCTCGATCACGCGATAGGATGCATCGACGCCGTTGATGATGATCGGGACGCCGGGGCGGCCGGGAATCACGATGTTGAAGCCATCGGCGGCAACAGCCGGCAGCGCGGTGGCGATGGTAAGCAGCAATCCCGGGATGACCCGCATGATGGTGTCCTGCATTGATGGGGATAGGATAATCAAAGCCCCGGCAGGATGGGTTAAAAGTGCGGTCCGATCTGCCGGTAAGCCTAACGCATAAGCATGCGATGAAGTTCAAATGCCTGGAATCGCAGGGCGATTGTGTTAACGGTTGCGGTGCGGACGGCGTCCCGGTGCAATGGCGTCCGGCAACGACGCGGGACCGCATCTTGCGGATCACCGCCCGCGCATGGTCTGATCGCCAGCAACGACGGCCATCCCACACGACATCGCTTCCGGAGAACTCCCATGAAAATCCTCAGCGCCGCCATCATCGCCACGACGCTGCTCGCAACGCCTGCCTTCGCCAAGCACTGGAAGCACCACCGCCACCACCATCACGCCGTCGAGACTTTCGTGTTCGCCGCGCCGGGCCAGCCCTATCGCATCAGCTACCTGCACAATTACGGCCCTGGCCTGACGCCGGGCACCTTTGCGTATTACGACGGGCCGCTGTCGCGCCGTTGCAAGCAGTCGGCTGCCGCCTATCGCGGCCAGGATGGCCGCGCGCATCCGTGCTACTGATCGAGCAAGCCTTCGGCGCAGATCGAGCCCGCCAATAAAAAGCCCGGCGCTGTCTCAGCGCCGGGCTTTTACGTAACGGTCTGCGGTCGGCCAGTCTGGCGCCGCAGCTGGGTCTGCCGCTCGATTATTCGCCCTTCTCGCGCGGCTTGCCCATCAAGGCCGGCTGGAACAGCAGCACTGCCGCCAGCGTCACCACGAACGACATCGCCAGCAGCTTGCCCATGCTCGCAGTCCCCGGATGATTGGACAGCCACAGGCTGCCGAACGCCGTTGCCGTGGTCAGCGCGCTGAAGAAGATGGCGCGCGTCAGCGACGATTGCAGCAGGTTCTTGTGGCCGGCGCGCCATGCGACGACATAGTAGATCTTGAACGCCACGCCGACGCCGAGCAGCAAAGGCAGCGCAATGATGTTGGCGAAGTTCAGCGGCAGGCCAATCAACACGCAGATCTCCAGCGTCACTGTTCCCGCGACCAGCAGAGGCACGATGGTGAGGAGCACGTCGGTGAAACGGCGCAGCACCAGCCACAACAACAACGAGATCGAGAGCAGCGCCCATATACCCGCATGGATGAACGCTTTGACAATCGTATCGCCGGATTTCAGGATCGAGACCGGACCACCGACGGCCAGCGGCTCCGACTTCAGCACCGCGTCGGCGAATTTGCGCAGCGTATCGTTGTCGTTCGGATCCCCGTTGGGCTGTGCTTCGACGCGGATCTGGCCGTCTTTCGTCTTCCACGAAAGCGGGACGACGAATGTCGCCTGCACGTGACTGCGAACCGGCTCGCTCGCGCTGGCCGTGTTCGCCAGCGCATCGGCAAGGCGCTTGGCGGCGACGGCACCGGGGCTCGTCTGCGAGCCTGCGAGCTTGCGCAAGCTCTCAGCTGAGTCCTTTAGCGCAGTGACATTTTCCGCATCAGTCGGTGGCTGATCGATCGACTCCGGATTCAGCGCCGGCTCCAGCACCTTCGCACCGGCCTGGATTGCCGCCAGCTTGGCCGGTTGATCCTCCGGCACGAAGCTGTCGAGCGAAATGGTGCGCGCAACTTCCGGCAATTTGGACAGGCGCTCTTCGACCTGCTTTGCCCCGGCCTCGTTGGGCGCCATGACGTTCACGGCATTGGCGCCGGTGTTCGGGTCGCGACGCAGATCCAGGAAGGTCGCGATCGATTCGACATTCGGATTGCGCAGGTTGATCGGATTGAAGTCGAAGCGCAGATGATACAGCAGCGGCAAACCGGCGATGGTGAGAGCCAGCGTTCCGCCGATGATCCAGAAGCGCTTTTCCTCGAGAAAGCGATCGACCGGTGCCAGGAATGCGTAGCCGACCGGCTCCTTTTCGCCCGCCGGATTGAGCAGATCGATCAGCGCCGGCAGCGTGGTGATGCTCGTGATGAACGCAATCATCATGCCGAGGCCGGCAATCTTGCCGAGCTCGGACACGCCCTTGTAGTCGGTGGGCAGGAAAGACAGGAACCCGGCAGCGGTCGCAAAGGCTGCCAGCGACAGCGGCACGGCGCAATAATCAGCCGCCTTGCCGAGCGCCCCGCGCAGATCGTCTTTCTTGAAGCGCTCCGAGCGGTAACGCACGCTGAACTGGATACCGAAATCGACGC
>JAPLPC010000651.1 GCA_026400425.1 Hyphomicrobiales bacterium
GACATTCCGTTCGTGGTGAGCCTCGACCTGCACGTCAACATCTCGCCTGAAACGGTGGAATACACCGACGCGCTGATCGCCTATCGCACCTATCCGCATGTGGACATGGCAGACACCGGCCGCGCCTCTGCGCGCCACATGGCGCTGCTCTTGAGCGGCAACCGCTATGCCAAGGCGTTCCGGCAATTGCCGTTCCTGATTCCGATCAGCTGGCAATGCACCAACGACCAGCCGACCAAGGGCATCTATCAGATGCTCGCGGCGCTGGAAGACGACCAGGTGCCGACGCTGTCGTTCTGTCCGGGCTTTCCGGCGGCGGATTTTACGCATTGCTGCCCAAGCGTGTTCGCCTATGGCGTCACCCAGTCCGACGCCGATGCGGCGGCAGACACCGTGGTGAAGCTGGTGCTCGGCCACGAAGATGATTTCGACGGCAAGATCTACCAGCCCGACGAAGGCGTGCTGCATGCGATGGAGCTGGCGACGACGCTGACCAAGCCCGTCGTGATCGCGGACACGCAAGACAATCCCGGTGCCGGCGGCGACTCGGACACGACAGGCATGCTGCGCGCACTGGTGAAGAACAAGGCGATCAAGGCGGCGCATGGCGTGATCTACGATCCCGCCGCTGCCAAGGCCGCGCATACTGCCGGCGAAGGCGCCACGATCACGCTCTCGATCGGCGGCAAGTCGGGCATTCCCGGCGATGCGCCCTATGAGAACACGTTCGTTGTTGAGAAACTCTCCGACGGCAAGTTCGTGGCGTCCGGCCCGTATTACGGCGGTCGCGACATGGATATGGGCCCGTCCGCCTGTCTGCGCATCGATGATGTCCGCGTGGTGATTTCCTCGCACAAGGCGCAGCTCGCCGATCAAGCGATGTATCGCTATGTCGGCATCGAGCCGACCGAGCAGAACATTCTGGTCAACAAGAGTTCGGTGCATTTCCGCGCCGACTTCGAGCCGATCGCCGGCGCGTTGCTGATCTGCGCCTCGCCGGGCGCGATGCCGGCGGATACGTCGGTGCTGCCATGGAAGCATCTGCGATCGGGCATCAAGCTGAAGCCGAACGGCGCGCCATTCACACCCGAAACCTCGTCTCCGAACCTCGTCCCTTAACGGATCATCATCATGCCCACACTCGAACGCATCGACGCTTTTGCCGACGAACTCACCGCCATCCGCCGCGACCTGCACGCGCATCCGGAAATCGGCTTCGAGGAAGTCCGCACCTCCGGCATCGTGGCCGAGAAACTCGCCAGCTGGGGCGTGGAAGTCCATCGCGGCTTGGGCGGCACAGGTGTGGTGGGCACCCTGAAGGGCAAGGGCGCGGGCACCAAGCGCATCGGCCTGCGCGCCGACATGGACGCGCTGCCGATGGAGGAGAACACCAACCTCGCCTGGCGCTCCACAATCCCCGGCCGCTTCCATGGTTGCGGCCATGACGGCCACACCACCATGCTGCTCGGCACCGCGCGCTATCTCGCCGAAACCCGCAATTTCGACGGCACCGTTCATTTCATCTTCCAGCCCGCCGAAGAAGGCCTCGGCGGCGCGCGCGCGATGATCAAGGACGGGCTGTTCAAGCAGTTTCCCTGCGACGAGATTTATGGCCTGCACAATGCGCCCGACATGAATCACGGCGAAGTCGGCATCTTCCCCGGCCCGGCCATGGCAGCTGCGGATTTCTTCGACATCCACATCAAGGGCTACGGCGCCCATGGCGCGATGCCGGAGCGCTCGAAGGATCCGGTCGTCATCGCCATGACGCTGGGACAGGCGATGCAGTCCATCGTCTCCCGCAATGTCGACCCGTTCCAGTCGGCGGTGCTGTCGATCACCCAGATCCATTCGGGCTCGGCCTATAACGTCATCCCGGACGACGCCAAGCTGTGCGGCACCGTGCGCTGCTTCTCGGAGACCGTGCGCCAGCAGGTCCGAGATCGCATGCATGCACTCGCCAAGGGCATCGCCGCTGCATTCGATGTCGAGATCAAGGTCGATATCCGCGACGGCTTCAGCGTTCTGGTCAATCAGGAAGAGCACAGCAAAGCCGTCGAGGACGTCGCCCGCACCATCGTCGGCGATGCCAATGTGATCACGCGCTCAAAGCCGAAAATGGGCTCGGAAGATTTCGCCGACATGCTGCATGCGGTGCCCGGCGCTTATTTCTGGGTCGGCCATGAAGGCTCGGTGCCGGTCCACAATCCCGGCTTCTATCTCGACGACAAGATCCTGCCGATCGGCGCCAGCATGTTCGCCCGCATCGTCGAGACGCGGCTGCCAGCGTAAATCTTCGCCGTCATAGCGAGCGCAGCGACGCAATCCAGTTCTTCCTCTTGCGAAAATCAGGCTGGATTGCCGCGTCGCTGCGCTGCTCGTAATGACGGCGTTGAACTAAGCGATCGAACGTGCTTCAAAAACAACAACGAAAAACAAAACAGGGAGAACAAACATCATGGCCTATGAGACAATTCTCTACAGCGTCGAGGATCAGATCCTCACCATCACGCTGAACCGGCCCGAAAAACTCAACGCCTATAACGCCACTATGCAGGCGGAACTGATCGATGCCTTCGACAAGGCCGATGCCGACGACGACGTGCGCGCCATCATCATCACCGGCGCCGGCCGCGGCTTCTGCGCCGGCGCCGACCTGTCGTCGGGCGCGGATACGTTCGATCGCGACGCACGCCGCGGTCCGGTGCGGCGAAATGCCGATGGCAAGGTGGATTACAGCGACGAGATGGTGCGCGACGGCGGCGGCCAGGTGACACTGCGCATGTTCAAGTGCCTCAAGCCTGTGATCGGCGCCATCAACGGCCCCGCAGTCGGCATCGGCGCCACCATGCAGCTGGCGATGGACATCCGCATCGCGTCGGAAAACGCGCGCTTCGGCTTCGTATTCTCCCAGCGCGGAATCGTGCCGGAAGCGGCCTCGAGCTGGTTCCTGCCGCGCATCGTCGGCATTTCGCAGGCGCTGGAATGGTGCTATTCCGGCCGCGTATTTCCAGCGCAGGAAGCGCTCGCCGGCCGCCTCGTCAGCCGCGTGGTACCGCATGACGAATTGCTGCCGACAGCGCGCGAAATGGCAAGAACCTTCATCGACAAGACCGCGCCGGTGTCGGTCGCACTGATCCGGCAGATGATGTGGCGGCTGACGGCCATGGACGATCCGATGGAAGCGCACAAGATCGACAGCCGCGGCATCTATGCTCGCGGGCGTTCCGAGGACGTCAAGGAAGGCGTCGTCGCCTTTCTGGAAAAACGGCCCGCTGCGTTTAAGAACAAGGTCAGCACCGACATGCCCGACTACTTCCCGTGGTGGGACGAGCGCGACTACAAGTAGGACTTTGAATGCCAACGACGCCCCCCGATCGTCCATCCGAGGGCGTCGTTTTCCTGCACGGCATCAGCCGCTCGTTCCGTTCCCTGATCAAGATGCAGCAGGCAGTCGATGCCGCCGGCTTTGCCACGCGCAATATCGGCTATCCCAGCCGCGAAAAGAGCTTGTCGGTGCTGGTGGATGATATCCATCCGGCGATCGCACCTTTCGTCGAAGCCAATGACGGCTGCACGCATTTCGTCTGCCATGCGAGGGGAGGGCTGCTGGCACGCGCCTATATTGCTCGCTACCGCCCGGCACTACTCGGCCGCGTGGTGATGCTGGGCACACCGAATAGCGGCAGCGAGATCGCGGATATCCTGCAGCGCCGATTGCTGTATCGGCTGTATTTCGGACCGGCCGGCCAGCAACTGGTGACGGCACGCGACGTCGCGACCGAGGCGCTGCTGCCGGCAGTGGATTACCCGGTCGGCATCATCGCCGGCAATCGCTCGCTCGATCCGATCACTTCGCGCTTCATGCTGCCCGGCGCGAATGACGGCCGTGTCACCGTGGCGCGAACCAGGCTGGACGGCATGGCCGATCACCTCGTGATCGCGGCATCTCATGCCTTGATGATGAAGAACAAGGACGCGATCGCGCAAACCATCGCATTCTTGAAGCACGGCCGTTTCGATCGATAGCCTGGATAGAGCATCATCCGGGCTGCGAATTACGTGATGAGCGCGACACGTCCGATCGCTTTGCGTTCCGTCAACAGCCGCATCGCCTGCGCGACATCGGCCAGCGGCAGACGATGCGACACATTGGGGCGGATCTTTCCAGCCTCGGCCCATGCGAGCAGTTGCGCAATGCGCGCCTCGCCGATCGCGGGCTCCCTGCGCACGGCCTCGCCGGCGCGGACGCCGAGCACGCTGGCGCCCTTGATCAGCACGAGATTGGTCTTGGCCACTCCGATGCCCCCGGTGAAGCCGATCACCAGCAGCCGCGCGCCCCAATTGATGCAGCGCAGGCTCTGCTCGAAGATGTCACCGCCGACCGGATCGAACACGACGTCGGCGCCACGGCCATCAGTGATGCGCTTCACCGCATCCTTGAATGGTTCTGCGCCATAAAGAATGCCGTGATCGGCGCCGCGTGCTTTGGCGACATCGAGCTTCTCTGGCGACGAAGCAGCTGCGAGCACCGTGGCGCCGAGCAGCTTGCCGATC
>JAPLPC010000039.1 GCA_026400425.1 Hyphomicrobiales bacterium
AGGCGTCGCACGGCAGCGCATAGACGCGACCTGCATCGCAGTCGCTTTCGAAGGGCCGCCTCGTGCGGCCCTCCGTTTTTCGCCTTTGCTTGCAATCATTTGATGCAATGACGTAGCGTTCGATGAGGGAGCGGCGCGATTCGGAATGCCTCATGGGTACGTTTTCGTGGCAGCTAGCGATCAGGACTCGCCTGATCTGGGGACAAGTCAGGCTTGCGCGATGAATGGCCTGCTCGGCGAGGCCGGGCGCGGCCAAAATCGACTTCGTCTGGTGTAGGATAGTGACGAAAGCTTTGACGATGCGGAGTCGGACATGACGCAACCTGCAAAGGTTCAGGAACCCTCGATGGAGGAGATTCTGGCGTCGATCCGCCGCATCATCGCCGACGACGAAACCAAGCCTGAAGACGCCAAGCCGGTTGAGCCTGCTCCGACGCCCGTTGCGCCGCCCAAACCTGCTGCCGTCGCCAGCGCGCCTCCGCCCGCTGCCCCGCCAGCGCCCAAGGCGGTTGAAAAAGCCCCTGAGCCCGCTGCCAGCAACAATCAGGACGACATCGACGCGATGCTCGCGGGCTTCGATGCGGCGCCGCCCGAGCCGCAGACGAGCGCCCCGTCGCCGGCCGACGACGTCTTCGAACTCACCGACGAGATGATCGCAGAGGATCCCGAGCCGGCCTTCCGGCGGGTGGAGCCTGCCGACGACCTCGAATTCGCGGAAGCCGTTGCCGCCAGCGCGCCGCCCCCGCGTTTCGACACACCATCCTATGATCCGCCGCCGCGCGAGCAGCCGGCGATGACTGCCGCGATGATGTCGCAATCGACCGCTTCGGCGGTGGAATCCGCGTTCAACTCGCTGGCCAATACGGTGCTGAGCAACAATGCGCGCACGCTGGAAGATCTCGTCAAGGAGATGCTGCGGCCGATGCTGAAGACCTGGCTGGACGATAATCTGCCCGGTCTGGTCGAGCGCGTCGTCAAAGCCGAGATCGAGCGCGTGTCGCGGGGCGGCGGCCGCTAGGCCGCGTCAGCCGCCTAACCAACGCGATGGCGGGACGCGGCCTTCGTTTGGCCCATCCCTGACCTATATGGATACCCTCTGTTGACTTGAGCGTGCCCTGCGGGTTTCTACCCACAGGCACCTAACGGCCGTTTCCAGGCCGAAACCCCCTGACTTGAATGCAGTCGTCATGATCGAAAAGACCTATCAGCCAGCCGACATCGAAGCCCGCATCGCGGCGGCATGGGACAGTGCGGGCGCCTTCAAGGCCGGCCGTCCGGACCGCAAGGATGCCGAGCCCTATACGATCGTGATTCCGCCGCCGAACGTCACCGGTTCGCTGCATATGGGCCACGCGCTGAACAACACGCTGCAGGACGTGATGGAGCGCAAGCAGCCGGGCCGGCGCGAAATGGGACGCGAGGCCTTCCTTGAGCGCGTCTGGACCTGGAAGGCCGAGAGCGGCGGCGTGATCGTCAATCAGCTGAAGCGCCTCGGCGCGTCCTGCGACTGGTCGCGCGAGCGGTTCACCATGGACGAAGGCTTGTCCGAGGCCGTCATCAAGGTGTTCGTCCAGCTCTATCGCGAGGGCCTGATCTACAAAGACAAGCGCCTGGTCAATTGGGATCCCAAACTTCTGACCGCGATCTCCGATCTCGAAGTGCAGCAGGTCGAGGTCAAGGGCAATCTCTGGCATCTGCGCTATCCGATCGAAGGCAAGACCTTTGATCCGGAAGATCCGACGAGCTTCATCGTTGTTGCCACCACGCGTCCCGAAACAATGCTCGGCGATAGCGGCGTTGCGGTGAATCCGGAAGACGAGCGATATACGCATCTGATCGGCAAAAACGTCGTGCTGCCGCTGGTCGGCCGCCTGATCCCGATCGTCGGCGACGACTATTCCGATCCCGAAAAGGGCTCGGGCGCGGTGAAGATCACGCCGGCGCACGACTTCAACGATTTCGAGGTCGGCAACCGCCACGGGCTGGCGCGCATCAGCATTCTCGATATCGAAGGCAAGCTCGCGCTCGCCGACAATGAGGACTATGCCCGTGGTCTGCCCGAGGGCTCATCGCAACTCATCGACGAATTGCACGGCATGGAGCGCTTCGCCGCGCGCAAGGCCATCGTGCAGCGACTCGACGATTTCGGCTTCCTCGAAAAGATCGAGCCGAACGTGCACATGGTCCCGCATGGCGATCGCTCGAACGTCGTCATCGAGCCTTATCTGACCGACCAGTGGTATGTCGACGCCAAGACCATGGCGCAGCCGGCGATCGCCGCCGTGCGCAGCGGCGCCACCGAATTCGTGCCCAAAAATTGGGAAAAGACCTATTACGAGTGGATGGAGAACATCCAGCCGTGGTGCATCTCGCGCCAGCTGTGGTGGGGCCATCAGATCCCGGCCTGGTACGGCCCGGACGGCAAGGTGTTCGTCGCCGAGACCGAAGACGAGGCCGTCGGCCACGCGCTCGGCTATTACGTCGAGCAGGAGCATATCACCGCGGAGCAGGGCCGCGATATGGCGCTCGACCCGGCCAAACGGGCCGGCTTCATCACCCGCGACGAGGATGTGCTCGACACCTGGTTCTCATCGGCGCTCTGGCCGTTCTCGACGCTCGGCTGGCCGCAGACCGACACCGATGTGAACCGCTACTATCCGACCAATGTCCTGGTCACCGGCTTCGACATCATCTTCTTCTGGGTCGCACGCATGATGATGATGGGCATGCACTTCATGAAGGACGTGCCGTTCCCGACCGTCTACATCCACGCCCTCGTCCGCGACGAGAAGGGCGCCAAGATGTCGAAGTCGAAGGGCAACGTCATCGATCCCTTGAACCTGATCGATCAGTTCGGCGCCGACGCGCTGCGCTTCACGCTGGCCGCCATCGCCGCGCAGGGCCGCGACATCAAGCTCGCGACCTCGCGTGTCGAAGGCTATCGCAACTTCGCGACC
>JAPLPC010000575.1:0-4039 GCA_026400425.1 Hyphomicrobiales bacterium
GTGGTGGGCACGCTGCGCTTTGCCCACCCTACGACTACGACGGCCTATCTCTTCCGGAACATATCCTTCGCCGCGATCAACCCGCCGCCTGCGATCAAGGCGGCTGCGAGTGCGATATGCGTGCTGGCCTGGGCGAAGCCGGCGAGGATGAGGAAGCCGGTCGATAACAATGGCGTCGCATAGGAGGCGGCGCCGAGCACGCGGATGTCGCCGCGCTTCATGCCGATGTCCCAGGTATAGAACGCAGCGCCCACGGGCCCGATGCCGAGCGCGATCACCGCCAGCCATTGCCATGCCGTCTGCGGCCACACCGTGGTTTCGATCACGAGATGCACGATGGTCGCCAGAATGGCAGTGGCGAAGCAGAAGCCCGCCACCGCATCGGTCGGCACGGCCTTCAGCCGGCGCGACATCACCGAATAGGCCGCCCAGACGAACGCCGCGCAGAACGCCGCCAACAAGCCGCCGAGATGTCCCGATGCCGTATCCAGCGAGACATTGCCCCATAACAGCAACACCGTGCCGATCAGGCCGAGCAACGCGCCAATGATGTGGTGAGGATACAGCCGCTCGCCGGGCAGCAGCGACGAGAACAGCACGATCAGCAATGGCCACAGATAATTCAGCAGGCCCGCTTCCGCCGGGGGCGCCAGCCGCAACGCCACGAAATACAGTGCGTGATAACCGAACAGCCCGCCGACGCCGACCGCCCATGTGAGCGGCGATTGCCGGAGCGCACGGATCCCGTCGGGACGCCAGATCCAGCTCAGCGATGCCGCCAAGGCGCCAATGGCGAAGGTCATGGCGGTCAATTGAAAGGGCGGCATCCGCCCTGACGCCACCGTCATCACGGACAACAGCGACCACATCAGGATGGCAGTCAGGCCGATCAGGGTGGCAGTGCGGGAGGTCATGACGGCCCTGTGCAACAGGCCAACTCGGGCCCTCATGGTGAGGAGGCCGCTTCTTTTCTTTAGCGGCCGTCTCGAACCATGAGATGCATGCACATCCTTCGAGACGCCCGCAAGAGCGGGCTCCTCAGGATGAGGAAGAGGATGAGGACGGGCAAGATCCGTGCTTAGGCGTGATACTGGCCGCCATTCACCGTCAGCGTCGAGCCGGTGATGAAGCCGGAGTCGTCGGCTGCGAGAAACACCACCGCGCGGGCGATCTCCTCGGGCTCGCCGAGACGACCGACCGGGATCAGCGGCAGGATGCTCTTTTCCAGCACCTCCTTCGGCACCGCCTGCACCATCTCGGTGTTGATATAGCCGGGGCAGATCACGTTGACGGTAATGCCGAGCTTGGCGTTTTCCAACGCCAGTGCCTTGGTGAAGCCGATATCGCCGGCCTTGGCCGCGGAATAGTTGACCTGGCCGAACTGCCCCTTCTGCCCGTTGATCGACGAGATGTTGATCACGCGGCTGAACTTGCGCGACCGCATGCCGTCGATCACCGGGCGCGTCATGTTGAACAGCGAGCCGAGATTGGTGTTCACCACCGCATGCCAGGACTCCGGCGTCATCTTGTGGAACGCGCCGTCCTTGGTGATCCCGGCATTGTTGACCAGAACTTCGACCGGGCCGAGGTCGGCCTCGATCGTCTTGATTCCCGCGGCGCAGGCATCGAATGAAGAGACGTCCCACTTGTAAACGGGGATGCCTGTTTCGCCTTTGAATTTCTCGGCCGCGGCATCGTTGCCCGCATATGTGGCGGCGACGTTGTAGCCGGCATGTTTCAATGCCTTGCTGATAGCTGCGCCGATGCCCCGTGTTCCCCCCGTCACCACTGCCACGCGCGCCATATCGCTCCTCCACAAAATCATTTCGTAATTATAGTAGCGAGTTAAGCTGGCGATACGATGAACATCAAGAAAAAACGCCCGACGCGAAGCGCCGGGCGTTTTGATTTGATCGACATCGACGTCGATCTCTGTGTGCAGTGCAATCGCGCGCTGAAGTTTTCAGCGCAGATGCTGCAGTCTTAATCGCGTGCGATGCACATCGCGATGCCCATGCCGCCGCCGATGCACAGCGTGGCGAGGCCCTTCTTGGAATCTCGCTTCTGCATTTCGTGCAGCAGCGTCACCAGCACGCGCGCGCCCGATGCACCGACCGGATGACCGATGGCGATGGCGCCGCCATTGACGTTCACCTTCGACGTATCCCAGCCGAGGTCCTTGTTCACGGCACAGGCTTGAGCCGCGAAAGCTTCGTTGGCTTCGATCAGGTCGAGATCGTTGATGCTCCATCCGGCCTTCTTCAACGCCGCGCGCGACGCAGGGATCGGGCCGGTGCCCATGACCTTCGGATCGACGCCGGCCTGCCCCCACGACACGATGCGCGCCAGCGGGGTGAGGCCTTCCTTGGCGGCCTGCTTTGCGGTCATCAGCACCACGGCAGCAGCGCCGTCATTGATGCCCGAGGCTGATCCCGCAGTGACGGTGCCTTCCTTGTCGAAGGCCGGCCGCAGCTTGGCCATGGCTTCGATGGTGGCGCCGTGGCGCGGATATTCGTCGGTATCGACGACGGTGTCGCCCTTGCGGCCCTTGATGGTCACCGGCACGATCTCGTCGTTGAACTTGCCGGCCTTCTGCGCGGCTTCCGCCTTCTGCTGCGAAGCGACGGCGAATTCGTCCTGCTGTTGCCGGGTAATCTGGAACTGCTTGGCGACGTTCTCGGCGGTGTTGCCCATGTGATAGCCGTTGAAGGCATCCCACAGACCGTCCTTGATCATCGTGTCGACGAACTCCACCTGCCCCATCTTCACGCCGGCGCGCAGATATTGCGCATGCGGAGCCATGCTCATGGATTCCTGACCGCCGGCAACGACGATCTCGGAGTCGCCGTTCATCAGCGCCTGATAGCCGAGCGCGACGGTGCGCAGACCCGAACCGCACAGCATGTTGACGCCCCATGCCGACGTCTCGACCGGCAGACCAGCAGCGATCGCAGCCTGACGTGCGGGGTTCTGGCCCTGCGCCGCAGTGAGGATCTGGCCCATGATCACTTCGGTGACACGTGCAGGATCGATCTTGCCGCGTTCGAGCGCCGCCTTGATGGCGACAGCCCCGAGGTCATGCGCTGGCATGGTGGCGAAAGCGCCGTTGAAGCTACCGACCGGTGTGCGGGCGGCGCTGACGATGACGACATCGTCTGACATGGACATCTCCTGTTGTTGTCGTGAAAGTCGTGAAATGGGCTTGGTTGACGTTGGTTACGCCAAGCCGGGTCAAAAACCGATTGGCGGGCTTCCTCTTAAAACTCATACTTAAGTGGCAATCGGACCTCCGGCTACTCTCACCGCAGCGCACCTAAATTGCCACCGATGTCGCATTGCATAGCACAAACGTGCCGCGATTTTAACCGTACCGCACAAAACGGTAGCCGAGCCACTTTGAAAGTGCTTACTTTATTGCATTGCGTTGTTCGAACACCCCAATCCGATTGGCCTTTTTGGCGCGGTGCCGAAAGGTTTCCTGTTTCCGGTAGGTAAGTGAGCCATGGCGAAATCAGATCAACCCACAACAATCAAAAAATACGCGAACCGTCGGCTCTATAACACGGGAACCAGCACATATGTGACGCTGGAGGATCTGGCGTCTATGGTGAAGGACGGTGAGGATTTTCTGGTCTACGACGCCAAGAGCGGCGACGATATTACCCGCCAGGTGCTCGCGCAGATTATTTTCGAACAGGAAAACAAAGCCGGGCAGAATCTGCTGCCGACCACGTTTTTGCGCCAGTTGATCCGCTTCTATGGCGACAGCATGCAGATGGTGGTGCCGAAATATCTCGAACAGTCGATCGATTCGCTGACGCGGGATCAGGAGAAGTTCCGCAAGCAGATGACGAACACGTTCTCGATGACGCCGTTCGCGCCGCTGGAAGAGACCGTTCGCCGCAACATGGAGCTGTTTCAGCAGACCTTCGCCATGTTCAAGCCGTTCGTGCCGCCGCGCGGCGGTGCAAGCGCAGAG
The DNA here is from genome assembly GCA_026400425.1 of Hyphomicrobiales bacterium. Classification (GTDB taxonomy): domain Bacteria; phylum Pseudomonadota; class Alphaproteobacteria; order Rhizobiales; family Xanthobacteraceae; genus Tardiphaga. The sequence goes on from JAPLPC010000575.1 coordinate 3,980, forward strand.
CCCGACAAGGCGCCGGAACCCGCCGCGAGCGCCGATTCGATGGACGATCTGCGCCGCCAG
>JAPLPC010000575.1:4050-16996 GCA_026400425.1 Hyphomicrobiales bacterium
GCCGAAGAGCGAGTAGCACGCCGCCTGTTTCTCATCGCACATCAAACGAAGCGCCGACCGTAGGATCAACGGTCGGCGTTTTCATGTGATCACCTCACAGCCGTCATTGCGAGGAGCATAGCGACGCGGCAATCCAGCCTTCCGTATAAGCAAGAAAAGCCTGGATTGCTTCGTCGCAAGGGCTCCTCGCAATGACGGAGCGGCCTAGCCTCACGCGGCGGGCTTCTCCGCCGCTTCCGTATTCGCCAGCAAATGGATCAGCGCCCGCTTGATCGCCGCCTGGCGCGTCGGTGCGGTGATCTGCGCGCCGAGCAGATCGGTGACGTAGAACACGTCGCGCGCGCGCTCGCCGAAGGTCGCCACATGCGCCGAGGCGATGTTGAGATTCAGCTTCGAGATGGCCGTGGTGAGTTGATACAGCAGGCCCGGCCGGTCGAGACCGGAGACCTCGATCACCGTATAGCGATCCGACCATTGATTGTTGACGATGACTTCCGGCTCGACGGTGAACGCCTTCAGCTTCGCCTTGTTGGACGAACTCGACGACGCGCGCTTGGCCACCGTTTCCGGCAACCGCACCTTGCCCTCGAGCACATCCTCGATCATGTCGCCAATCCGCGTCGCACGGCGGCCTTCGTCGTCATCGCGGTCGTATTCGCGCGAGATCGCGATCGTATCGAGCGCACGCCCGTCGGTGGTCGTGTAGATCTGGGCATCGACGATGTTGGCCCCCGCGGATGCGCAGGCGCCGGCGATGATCGACAGCAGCCAAGGATGATCGACGGCGAGGATGGTCAATTCGGTGACGCCCCGCGCCTCGTCGAAGCCGACATTGATCGCCAGCTTGTGTCCGGCCTGTTCGCTCGCCTGCAGAAAACGTGCATGGCGGATCTTGCGTTCGATATCGACCTTGAGCCAGTAGGCGGGATAGTGTCGCGCAATATAGCCGTTGAGCTGCGGCTCCGGCCACTCTGTGAAGGCGCGACGAAACTCGGCTTGCGCCGCGGCAATGCGCTGGGCGCGGTTCACTTCCGAGAAGCCGCCGGTCAGCACCGGCTCGGTCTCGTAATACAGCGTGCGCAGCAACTGCGCCTTCCAGCCGTTCCACACGCCCGGCCCGACGCCGCGAATATCCGCGGTGGTCAGGATCGTCAGCAGCTTCATCTGCTCGACCGATTGCACCACGGCGGCGAAATTTTCGATCGTCTTGCGATCGGACAGGTCGCGCGACTGGGCCACCGTCGACATCACCAGATGCTGCTCGACCAGCCAGGCCACCGTCTCGGTGTCGGCGGCGGAGAAGCCGAGCCGAGGGCAGAAGCGCCGCGCCTTTCGCGCCGGCGATGGAGTGGTCCTCCGGCCGCCCCTTGGCGATGTCGTGCAGCAGCACGGTGATATAGATCACCGCACGATGCTCCGGGCGAATTTTGCGCATCAGATCGGAGGCGAGCACGAACTCGTCGTTGCCGCCGCGCTCGATCTCCTGAAGAATGCCGATGCAGCGCAGCAGATGTTCATCCACCGTGTAGTGGTGATACATGTTGAACTGCATCATCGAGACGATGCGGCCGAAGGCGCGGATGAAGTGTCCGAGCACGCCAGTCTCGTTCATCCGCCGTAGCACCACCTCGGCATTGTCCGAGGTCAGGATCTCCATGAAGACCTTGTTGGCCTCCGGATCATCCCTCACTTCCTTGGTGATCAAGCGCAGCGATCGGGTCGCGGTGCGCATCGCGTCGGGATGAAAGGCGAGATTGTTCTTCTGCGCCAGCCGGAAGAACCGCAGCAGATTGACCGGATCTTCCGCAAACACGTCGGGCGCGGCCAGATTGATGCGATTGTTGTCGATGATGAAGGCATCGCTGCCGGGCACGCGGCGACGCTTGGCGTCGGGCCGCAGCTTGGCCATCATCCGCGTCAGTGCCGGCGCCGGCTTGGCCTGCTGATCCTCAAGCTTGGCGCACAGGATCGCGGTGAGATCGCCGACTTCCTTGGCGATCAGGAAGTAGTGCTTCATGAAGCGCTCGACGTCCTGCATGCCGGGATGCGAGGTGTAGCCGAGCCGTTGTGCGATCTCGCGCTGCAGATCGAACGAGAGCCGCTCTTCCGGCCGCTTGGTCAGGAAGTGGATATTGCAGCGGACCGACCACAGAAAATCCTCGCAGCGCTTGAAGGTGCGATATTCCTGCGCGTCGAACACGCCGCGTGCCACCAGCTCTTTGCTGTCGCGCACCCGATAGACGTATTTTGCGATCCAGAACACGGTGTGCAGATCGCGCAGCCCGCCCTTGCCGTCCTTGACGTTGGGCTCGACCAGATAACGCGACTGGCCGCCGCGGCGATGCCGCTCCTCGCGCTCGGCGAGTTTCGCGGCGACGAATTCGGCCGCGGTGCCCTGCACCACCTCGGCGTCGAACCGCGTGACCAGTTCCTCATACAGCGCCTTGTCGCCGGCCAGGAAGCGCGTCTCAAGAATGGCGGTGCGGATCGTCATGTCGCCGCGCGCCTGGCGGATCGATTCATCCACCGAACGCGTGGCGTGGCCGACCTTCAGCCCCATGTCCCACAGGCAATAGAGAATGACCTCGGCGACCTGCTCGCCCCAGGCGGTCTGCTTGTAGGGCAGCACGAACAACAGATCGATGTCGGACTCCGGCGCCATCAGCCCGCGGCCATAGCCGCCGGTGGAGACCACCGACATCCGTTCGCCGCTCGACGGCAGCGGCGAATGATAGAGATGCTTGGTCGCCGCATTGAACAGCAGGCGGATGATGTCGTCCTGCACGTCGCAAAGCCGCTCGGCGCAGCGCCGACCATGACGATCCCGCAGCAACACTGCCTCGGCGGCCTCGCGCGCCGTCGTCATTTCGGCCTTGAGCATCCGCGCCAGGGCAGCGCGAAACATGTCGTTCTTGCCGCGATGCTCCGCGGCGAGCGCGTCGATGTCGGCGGCAATGCGCACGGTGTCGAATGCGACGTCGGGGGCCGTCTCGGCTTCAGCCACAGCAGTATCCATAGGCATCCCGAATATCGGACGGCGCAGGCGCTGTCACGGTGATTGTAGGCCAACAGTCGGTTCATGCTGCCATTTGCGCAATCGGAGAAACGGCTTGCTCGGAAAGGGAGCTTGGACGCACCATATCTTCTCGTTGACGAAACCGCATAAGCAATTGAAATTAAACAACGTTTTCGTCACCGCGCGGCAACGCCTGATGCGCTTGCAGCGAGTTGGGCGGGCGATGTCGATGCGCAAGAATGCAAGAATGAATATCACTGCAGGGGAGTTTCGAATGTTCAGCCTATCACGGCGCGCCGTCGCCGGTCTGATTGCCGCCGCCGCATTGCTGCCGTCCTCCGCTTTCGCCGCCGATCCGCTCAAGGAAATCCGGCTGGATTGGGCGACCTATAATCCGGTCTCCATCATCCTCAAGCAGAACGGCTTGCTGGAGAAGGAATTCGCCAAGGACAATATCAAGATCACCTGGGTGCAGTCGGCCGGCTCCAACAAGGCGCTCGAATTCCTCAATGCCGGCTCGATCGATTTCGGCTCCACCGCCGGCTCCGCCGCGCTGGTGGCCAGGATCAACGGCAACCCGATCAAATCGGTCTATGTCTATTCGCGGCCGGAATGGACCGCCTTGGTAACGACCAAGGACTCCAAGATCGCTTCCGTCGCCGACCTCAAGGGCAAGCGCGTCGCCGTGACCCGCGGCACAGATCCGCACATCTTCCTGGTGCGCGCGCTGCTCGATGCCAAACTCACCGACAAGGACATCACGCCTGTGCTGCTGCAGCATGCCGACGGCAAGGCGGCGCTGATCCGCGGCGATGTCGATGCATGGGCGGGCCTCGATCCGATGATGGCGCAGGCCGAGGTGGAGGACGGCGCCCGGCTGTTCTTCCGGAAGCCGGATGCCAACACCTGGGGCATCCTCAATGTGCGCGAGCAGTTCCTGAAAGACCATCCGGATGCCGCCCGACGCGTGCTAGCCGTCTACGAAGACGCGCGAAAATATGCGCTGGAGAATTATCCCGAGCTGAAGAAGGCTTTCATCGGTGTCACCAAGCTGCCCGAGGCCGTGGTCGACAAGCAGCTCAAGGAGCGCACCGAACTCACCCATAGCCGTATCGGCGCGCCGCAGCGCGAGTCGATCCTTGCGGCCGGCCTCGCGCTGCAGCAGGCCGGTGTGATCGATGCCAAGGTCGATGTGAAGGCCACGGTAGATGCCCTGATCGACAACCAGATCCCGCTGCCGAAGAGCTGATGAGCATCGCCCTCGATTCACCGGCAGCAACGGCGGAAGCGCCGGCGCAGCGATATGAGTCCGGACGCTGGCAGCGCTTGGCGCGGCCGGCGCTCGGCATCGTCGTTCCCGTCACGCTTGCGCTCGCCTGGGAGCTCGCGGTCTGGGCCGGCTGGTCGAACGGCCGGCTGGTGCCGCCGCCATCGCGCGTGTTCGCCACCATCGTCGAGCTGGCGCGCAGCGGCGAGCTGACCAAGCACGTTACCACCACGCTGTTCCGTGTCGCCGCCGGATTCGGCTTCGGCGTCATCGCCGGCACATTGCTCGGCGCCGTGTCCGGCTATTGGGGCATCGCGCGTCGGCTGCTCGATCCCACCGTGCAGGCCTTGCGCGCGATCCCCTCCATTGCCTGGGTGCCACTGTTCATCCTGTGGCTGGGCATTTTCGAAACCTCGAAAGTCGCGCTGATCGCCGTCGGTGTGTTCTTCCCGGTCTATCTCGGCGTCATGGGCGCCATCCTCTCGGTCGATCGCAAGATCGTCGAAGTCGGCCGCACCTTTCGGCTGTCCGGACCGGCGATGATCCGCCGCATCCTTCTGCCGGCCGTGTTGCCGGCCTATGTGGTCGCGCTGCGCGTCGGTCTCGGCCTCGGCTGGATGTTCGTGGTGGCCGCCGAATTCATGGGCGCGTCAGAAGGGCTGGGCTATCTGCTGATCGACGGCCAGCAACTCGGCAAACCCGCGCAGATCCTCGCCGCCATCACCATCTTCGCGCTGCTCGGCAAGACCACCGACTGGCTGATCGAGCGCCTCACCGCGCCGCTGCTGCGCTGGCAGGATGCCTTCCGACCGGGCGGAGACAGCTGATGCTCAGCCTCGACAAAGTCGGCAAGACCTATCCCAACGGCGTGCATGCGCTGGAGTCGTTCAACGCGCGGATTCCACAAGGCGAGATCGTCGCCATCATCGGTGGCTCCGGCTGCGGAAAATCCACATTGCTGCGTGCCGTCGCGGGACTCGATCGCGCCTCCACCGGCACCATCCGCGTCGATGACATCGCCATCACAGCGCCGCATGAAAAGATCGGCATCATTTTCCAGGAACCGCGGCTGCTGCCCTGGCTCAATGTCGCCGACAATATCGGCTTCGGCCTCGCCGATCTTCCCGCCGCCGCACGTCGCGACAAGGTCGCGCAGGCGCTGGCCCGCGTCGGCCTGTCCGATAAAGCCAAAGCCTGGCCGCGCGAACTCTCCGGCGGCCAGGCGCAACGCGTTGCCATCGCCCGCGCGCTGGTGCCGCAGCCGGAAGTGTTGCTGCTCGACGAGCCGTTCTCGGCCCTCGATGCGTTCACGCGGCGCGATCTGCAGGACCACCTGCTCGATCTCTGGGCCGATACGCGCCCGACCCTGATCCTCGTCACCCATGATGTGGACGAAGCGGTGGTGCTGGCCGATCGGGTGCTGGTGATGCGGCCGCGACCGGGACGATTATTTGCGGAGATCGATGTCGGTCTTGCGCGCCCACGCGATCGTGCGTCGTCCTTGTTCGACGCGGTGAAGAAACGCGTGCTGACGGCGCTCGACCGTTCGCTCGATCGCGACCTTCCAGACGCGGCGCCTGCAGAGGCCGTCGGCGCCTGGTGGTGACTTCGATTCGCCACACGATTAAAACTGCAACCAACAGATCTCAGGGAGAGACATCATGGACGCCGCCACGCTCCGCGCCACCCAGGCGCCGATCAAGGAACGCTACAAGACCGATCCGCAGGCCGCGTTCATCACGCTGAAAGCCAACGGTTCGATCGACAGTGACGGCATCGCCTGCAAGGTCGAGACCGGCCGGCAGATCGCCGCCGCCGGCCTGCATCCGGCGACCGGAGGCTCCGGCCTCGAACTCTGTTCCGGCGACATGCTGCTGGAAGCGCTGGTCGCCTGCGCTGGCGTCACGCTCAAATCAGTCGCCACCGCCGTCGAGATTCCGCTGACGTCCGGCCATGTGGTTGCCGAAGGCGATCTCGATTTCCGCGGCACGCTCGGCGTCGATAAGGAAGCCCCGGTCGGCTTCGCCGAGATCCGCCTGCGCTTCGACGTCGAGACCGATGCGCCGCAGGACAAGCTCGATCTGCTGCTCAAGCTCACCGAGCGCTATTGTGTCGTCTACCAGACCATCAAACACGGTCCGAAAGTGTCGGTGTCGCTGAACAGGGTGTGAGCCGTCATGGCCGGCGCATGCCGGCCATCCACGTCCTGGACTTGGCAAAGGAGTGGATGCCCGGCACAAGCCCGGGCATGACAAGCGCTCCATGGATGTCTCCCGAACTGTCCTTCATCCTGACGCTTGCGCTGCGCATGGCGATCACGGCCGCCTTCGTGATTGCCGCCTCCGCCTCCATCATCACGGAGCGCTCCGGCGCGGTGATCGGCGCATTGGTGGCCACGCTGCCGATCTCGGCCGGGCCGTCCTACGTTTTCCTCGCCATGGATCACGACGCCGCCTTCATCGCGCAGGGCGCGCTTGCGAGCCTGCCGATCAATGCGGCAACGATGTTTCTCGGCCTCACTTACATTTTCCTGGCTCAGCGCAACAATGTCGTGGTGAGCCTTGGTACGGCGGTGATCGTGTGGATCGGCCTTGCCTATCTGGTGCAACTGATCGACTGGACGCTGACGGGCGGCATCGCCGTCAATGTCGTGACCTTCGCGATCTGCCTGCCGCTGATGCAGCGCTTTCGCCATGCGAAGATGCCGTTGATCACCCGCCGCTGGTACGACATCCCGCTCCGCGCAGTGCTCGTCGCGACGCTGGTCGGCGCCGTGGTCACGCTGTCCGCCACCATCGGCCCCACCGGCAGCGGGATGCTGGCGCTTTATCCGATCGTGTTCACCAGCCTGATGCTGATCCTGCATCCCCGCATCGGCGGCGCGCCGACAGCGGCCGTGATCGCCAATGGCGGCTGGGGCCTGATGGGCTTCGGGATCGCAGTGGCGTTGATGCATGTGACGGCGATCCGTTTCGGCTCGGCCATCGCGTTGGGCCTGGCGCTGGCGACATGCGTGGCGTGGAATTTGGGGCTGTGGTCGTGGGGGCGTAAGCGCGTGAGCGCTGTCTAACCTCGCCCCGCCTGCGGGGAGAAGATCCTACCCCTTCCCCACCTTCGCCTTCAACGCATAGAGCGCATCCAGCGCCTCGCGCGGCGACATCTCGTCTGGATGCAGCGCTTTCACGGCGTCCATCAGCAGATCCGCCTCGCTCGGCGACGCGGCTTCGGCCGGCGCGCGCGCGGTGATCGCGAATAGCGGCAGATCATCCATCAGCGCCTTGGCGCTCTGGCCGCGGTCCTGGGCCTCGAGCTTGGCCAGCACAGATTTCGCCCGCGCGATCACCGCCGGCGGCAGGCCCGCGAGCTTCGCCACCTGAATGCCATAGGAGCGATCTGCCGAACCCGGCAGCACCTCATGCAGGAACACGACATCGCCATGCCACTCCTTCACCCGCACCGTGGCATTGAACAGCCGCGGCAGCTTGGCGGAGAGCGCGGTCAGTTCGTGATAATGCGTGGCGAACAACGCGCGGCAGCGGTTGCTCTCATGCAGATGCTCGATCGCGGCCCAGGCGATCGACAATCCGTCGAAGGTCGCCGTGCCGCGGCCGATCTCGTCGAGGATCACCAGTGCACGCTCGGTGGCCTGATTGAGGATGACGGCAGTCTCCACCATCTCGACCATGAAGGTGGAGCGGCCGCGCGCCAGATCGTCGGCCGCGCCGACGCGCGAAAACAAGCGATCGACGATGCCGATGCGGGCGCGCGACGCCGGCACGTAGCTGCCGATCTGGGCCAGCAGCGCGATCAGTGCGTTCTGGCGCAGGAAAGTCGATTTACCCGCCATGTTCGGACCCGTGATCAACCAGATCTGGCCGGATTTCTGGCCGGGCCCTGGTGACAGGTCGCTGGCATTGGCGACGAAGGACTGGCCGTCGCGGCGCAGCGCCTGTTCGACCACGGGATGGCGCCCGCCCTCGATGGCGAACAGCAAACTATCATCGACGTCGGGGCGGACATAGTTGTCGTCCACTGCCAGCTTGGCCAGCGCGGTGGCGACATCGAGCTGCGCGAACGCGTGGGACGCCGCATAGAGATTGTCGGCGTCTTTCGCGACCATCGCGGCCAGCCGGTCGAAAATCTCCAGTTCCAGCCCGAGCGCGCGGTCGCCGGCATTGGCGATCTTGGCTTCGATCTCGCCGAGTTCGGCAGTGGTGAAGCGCACCTGCCCGGCGAGTGTCTGGCGATGGATGAAATGCGCATTCAGCGGCGGCGCCATCAGCTTGTCGCCGTGCTGCGCGGTGACTTCGACGAAATAGCCGAGCACGTTGTTGTGCCGGATCTTCAGTCCCTTGACGCCGCTGTCGTCGGCATAGCGCGCCTGCATCGACGCGACCACCAAGCGCGACGCGTCGCGCAGGTTGCGGGTTTCGTCGAGCCCGGGTTCGAAACCCGCGCGCACGAAACCGCCATCGCGCTTCATCAGCGGCAGATCGTCATCGAGCGCACGCGCGAACGTCGCGGCGAGTTCGCGCGACGGGCGGCGCAGCCCGGCCATCGCCGCGCTGATATCGGCCGGCAGGTGATCGACGGCACCAAGGCGATCGAGCACTTGGTCCGCGGCCTGCACGCCGTCGCGGATACAAGCGAGATCGCGCGGGCCGCCACGGCCGACCGACAGCCGCGCCAGGGCGCGCGACATATCCGGCGCCGTCTTCAGCGCGCTGCGCAGATCGTCGCGCAAGCCGCTGTCGGCCACGAAGGTCGCAACCGCATCGAGGCGGCGGGCAATCCCCGCGGCATCGGTCAGCGGCGCGGCCAGCCGCTGCGCCAGCAAACGCGAACCCGCCGCCGTGACCGTGCAATCGATCGCGTCCAGCAGCGAGCCACGCCGCTCGCCGCCGAGCGTGCGCGTCAGTTCGAGATTGGCGCGGGTCGCAGGATCGATCGCCATGGTGGTGCCGACCGCCTCGCGTGTCGGCGGCGACAACGGGATGCGCTTGCCGATCTGGGTGCGCTCCACATAGGTGACGCAGGCGGCGGCAGCCGAGGCTTCCAGCCGCGACATCGCGCTGAGCCCATCCATGGTGGCGACGGCGAAATAGTCGCATAGCCGGCGCTCGGCGGTGGCACCGTCAAACACGTCGCGGGTCAAGGGCGTCACCGCCGGCAATTCGCGCAACAGCTGGCTGAGATCGGGATCACCGTAGAGCGCGTCGGTGACGAGCACTTCATTGGGATTGATCCGTGCCAGCGTCGCGCCGAGTTCGCCTGTCGCACATTCGGTGACGCTGAATTCCGCGGTCGAGATATCGATCCAGGCGAGACCGATGCGGTCGGCGCCGGCCGAGCCTTTGCTGCGTGCAATCGCCAGCAGATAATTGTTGGCGCGCGCATCCAGGAGGTTGTCTTCGGTGAGCGTGCCCGGCGTCACCACGCGGACGACGTCGCGGCGCACCACGCTCTTGTTGCCGCGCTTCTTCGCCTCCGCCGGATCCTCCATCTGCTCGCAGACGGCGACGCGAATGCCGAGCGCGATCAGCCGGTGCAGATATTCGTCGGCGCGCACCACGGGCACGCCGCACATGGGGATATCCACCCCCTGGTGCTTGCCGCGCTTTGTCAGCACGATGCCCAATGCCCGTGAGGCCACCTCGGCATCCTCGAAGAAGATCTCGTAGAAATCCCCCATCCGGTAGAACAACAGCAGGCCGGGATTGGCGGCCTTGATCTCGAGATATTGCTGCATCATCGGCGACACCCGGGTGTCGTCGGTGGCAGGCGCGGGCGGTTCCGGCGCGGTGATGTTCTGCTGAATGGTCATGGCGGCGGACGCTAGCAAATTTTGCCCGAGCGATCCCATCCGCCTGGCTCTCAAAGGCAATGTTTTCCCCACCGCAGCGCCCAGTTGACAAGTCAACCGCAACTGCCTATCGGACATTCCGGGTGTGCCCATGCACGTATCAGTGCACGCATCAGCCATGATTTGACCGGGTCGGTGTGCCTTCCTACAAACACCGCGAAAATCCGGCAGATGCGCGGATACAGCCCAGGAGGAAATTGATGAGCGATGTGTTTATTTGCGACGCCGTGCGCACCCCGATCGGCCGTTTCGGCGGATCGCTCGCCAAGGTCCGCGCCGACGATCTCGCTGCCGCTCCGATCAAGGCGCTGAAAGAGCGCAATCCAAACGTCAAATGGGACGAAATCGACGAAGTCTTCTTCGGCTGCGCCAATCAGGCCGGTGAAGACAACCGCAACGTCGCCCGCATGGCCGCCCTCCTCGCCGGCCTGCCGGAAAGTGTTCCCGGCCAGACGCTGAACCGTCTGTGTGCCTCCGGCCTCGATGCGGTCGGTGCCGGCGCCCGCGCCATCCGCGCCGGCGAAATCGATTTCGCCATTGCCGGCGGCGTCGAATCCATGACCCGCGCGCCGTTCGTGCAGGGCAAGGCCACCGAGGCCTTCTCGCGCTCGGCCGAGATCTACGACACCACCATCGGCTGGCGCTTCATCAATCCCCTGATGCGCGAAATGTACGGCGTCGATGCGATGCCGGAAACCGGCGAGAACGTCGCCCAGGATTTCCAGATCTCGCGTGCCGACCAGGACGCATTCGCCATCACTTCGCAGCAGCGCGCCGGCAAGGCGATCGCCTCCGGCTATTTCGCCGAGGAAATCGTCGCCGTGCAGGTGCCGGGCGGCAAGGCCGGTCCGATCACCGTGGACAAGGACGAGCATCCGCGCCCTGAAACCACCCTCGAAGGCCTCTCCAAGCTGCGCCCGATCGTGCGCAAGGACGGCACCGTGACCGCCGGCAACGCCTCGGGCGTCAATGACGGCGCCGCCGCCATGATCCTGGCCTCGGCCGCCGCCGTGAAGAAGTATGGCCTGACGCCGCGTGCGCGCATCCTCGGACTCGCATCCGCCGGTGTCGCGCCGCGCATCATGGGCATCGGCCCGGTGCCGGCGACGCAGAAGCTGATGGAGCGCCTTGGGCTCAAGATCAGCGACTTCGACCTCATCGAGCTCAATGAAGCCTTCGCTTCGCAGGGCATCGCGGTGCTGCGCCAGCTCGGCGTCAAGGAGGACGCTGACTTCGTCAATCCGCATGGCGGCGCCATCGCGCCCGCCTGGCGCTGACCGCCGTGCACGGCATGGAGAAGCGCGGCGGCAAGCTGGCGCTCGCCACCATGTGCGTCGGCGTCGGCCAGGGCGTCGCCATGGCGATCGAGAAACTGAACTAGGACTAACCAACAGCCGTCATTGCGAGCGCAGCGAAGCAATCCAGACGCCAACAACGAAGACTGGATTGCTTCGTCGCAAGGGCGCCTCGCAATGACGGACATCGACAAGGGGAAACCAGCATGACGCTCATCTATCCCATCGAGAGCAATGCGGCGCACGCGCCGCGCCTCTCACCCGGCTACAAGAGCACGATCAAACGTGCGCCGCAGAAGCAGCGGATTTTGATGCCGCACACGCTGTCGGAACTGACGGGCCCCGTCTACGGCCACGAGACGGTGCGGCCCGGCGATCACGATCTCACCACCATGCATGCCGGCGAGCCGCTCGGCGAACGCATCATCGTGCATGGCACCGTGATGGACGAGGACGGTCGCGGCGTGCCGAACACGCTGGTCGAGCTGTGGCAGGCCAATGCCTGCGGCCGCTACGTGCATGTCTGGGACCAGCACCCGGCGCCGCTCGATCCGAATTTCACCGGCGCCGGCCGCGCCGTCACCGACGCTGCGGGCAACTACAAATTCGTCACCATCAAGCCCGGCGCCTATCCCTGGGGCAACCACCACAATGCCTGGCGCCCGGCGCATATCCATTTCTCGGTGTTCGGCCATTCCTTCGTGTCGCGCCTGGTGACGCAGATGTATTTTCCGAACGATCCGCTGTTTCCGTTCGACCCGATCTTCAATTCGGTGACGGATGAAAAAGCGCGCCTGCGCATGGTGTCGGAATTCGACCTCGACGTCACCGAGCCCGGCTGGGCGCTGGCCTATCGTTTCAACATCGTCCTGCGCGGCCGCAACGCCACTCCGACGGAGAATCACTGATGCCCGGTATCACCCCGTCGCAAACCGTCGGTCCGTTCTACGCCTATGGCCTGACCCCGAACGGCAAATATGCCTGGAACGACGCCTTCACCAACAATCTGCTGACCTCGGACGTCACCGGCGACAAGATCCGCATCGAAGGCGTGATCTATGACGGCGACGGCAAGGTGGTGCCCGACGCCGTGCTGGAGATCTGGCAGGCCGATGCGCAGGGCCGTTTCGCCGATCCCCAGGACACCCGCGGCCAGCCGAATTCGAGCTTCAAGGGCTTCGGCCGTTCCGGCACCACCGATGCCGGCGAATATGCGTTCGACACTGTCAAGCCCGGCCCCGTGCCCGGCATCGATGGCAAGCCGCAGGCGCCGCATATCGTGATGGCGGTGTTCGGCCGCGGCATGACGATGCAATCGATGACGCGGATCTATTTCGAGGACGAAGCCGCAACGGCAGATGATGCCGTGATGCAGCTGGTGCCAGCCGATCGCCGCGGGACATTGATCGCCAAGAAGACTGCCGCGGGCGTCTATCGATTCGATATCCACTTGCAGGGCGACAACGAGACGGTGTTCTTCGACGTGTGAGCTTGTTTCCCCCTCC
>JAPLPC010000575.1:17001-33774 GCA_026400425.1 Hyphomicrobiales bacterium
CCGGCGCTACGCGCCACCCTCCCCCGCAAGCGGGAGAGGGGTGCCACCGGCCCTACGCTCCAACTACTCCATCACCGCCGGATGATCGTCGCCGGGCTTGGCCGCCTGCGCGCGCAGCGTCGCTTTCGACGAGCCGATGATCAGGGCCATCGGGATCGCGGCCAGCGTCACCAGCATGATCAGCTGATAATCGAGCCCGAACGCGATGATGGTCGCCTGCAGCGTTACGATGGCATCCATCATGGCGCGGCCGGTGTCGGTGGCCAGATTGATCGCCCCCGTCACATTCGGCATCTGCAGCGCATTGTTGAACGGCGTGATGTGCTCCACCAGCACCGCATGCGCCATCCGCGTTCCCGACGTCAGATTCGCGATCACGATGGAGATCCCCGCAGATGATTGGGCAGCGTCAGGAATGCCACCGTCGATAGCGGCACGAACACCAATCCAAGCCCGAATCCCTGCGCGACGCTGACGACGACGAATTCCGTCACGCCGGTCTGGTCGGTCCATTTCGCGGTGAAATACATCGACACCGTCAACAGCCCCATGCCCGCCATGATCAGCGTTCGGGCCTCGATATATTTCATCATGCGGCCGACCAGCATCATCGCCACGAAGGTGCCGGAGCCGCGCGTCGCCAACAACAAGCCGGCAGTGAGGATCGGATAGCCGATCACGTTCTGCAAAAACGGCGACGACAGCGACATGGTCGAATACAGCACCAGCCCCATCACACACATGAAGATGCAGCCGCCGACGAAGTTCTTGTCCTTGAAGATGGCGAACTGGATGAACGGCCGCGACGTGGTGAAAGAGTGTGCGAAGAAATAATAGAAGCCGACCACGGCGACGATCGCCCCAGCGCGAGAAAGCCGAACCAGTCGAACTTCATCTTCAGGTTCAGCTCGGTCTCGTCCATGAACACCATCAGGCCGGCCACCGTGACGATGCCGAAGGGCAGATTGACGAAGAACACCCAGTGCCAGGAATAGGTCTCGGTGAGCCAGGCGCCGAGCGACGGCCCCATGATCGGGCCGAGCATCACGCCCATGCCCCAGATCGACATCGCCTTGGCGCGCTCGTGCACCGCATACATGTCGAGCATCACGGTCTGCGACAGCGGCACCAGCGCCGCACCGAACACGCCCTGCAGCAGCCGGAAGCCGACCATCTGGGTAATGTCCTGCGCAAGACCACACAGCACGGATGCAAGAGTGAAGCCGGCGGCGCAGACGATGAACACTTTCTTGCGGCCGAAGCGATTGGCGACGAAGCCGACCGGCGCGGTCATGATCGCGGCGGCGACGATATAGGACGTCAGCACCCAGTTGACCTGATCCTGCGACGCCGACAGCGTGCCCTGCATGTAAGGCAATGCGACATTGGCGATGGTGGTGTCGAGCGCCTGCATGATGGTCGCGGTCATCGCGCATGCGGTCACCATCACGCGCTGAAACCCCGGTGTGGTGCTGGATGTAGCCGCCGACGTGCCCATGCGCGATGCTCGGTATCGATGGTCGTATAGGTGCTCATGCCGGCTTTGAGCTTCTTCACAGCCGGGTCGCTGTAATCGAGATAGATCCGCACCGGCACCCGCTGCACGACTTTCACGAAATTGCCGGTGGCATTCTGCGGCGGCAGGATCGCGAATTGCGCGCCGGTGCCGGGCGAGAGCGAGCCGACGGTGCCCTGGAATGCGTGGTTCGGAAAGGCATCGACCTCGATATCGACCTTCTGGCCGGTCGTCACATAGGTCAGGTCGGATTCCTTCATATTCGCATCGACCCACGGCCTGCTGTCGTCGATCACCGTCAGCACCGGCGTGCCGGCCATCGCATAGCGCCCAAGCTGGATGTTATCGACCTGGGTGGCGACACCGGCGATCGGCGCCTTCAGCACGGTATGGTCGAGATTGCGCTGCGCCTGATCCAGCGCCGATTGCGCCTGCGCATAGGGCGGGAATTGCGCCAGCGGCAGATCAGGATTGCCGAGCAGCTGCGTCTTCGAGTTCCACAATTGCTGCTTCAGCAGCTCGAGCTGTGCGCGTGCAGTCACGAGCTGCGTCGCCGAATTGTCGAGATCGAGCTGCGAGCCGAAATTGCTTTTCACCAGCGTCGATTTGCGATCGACGTCGCGCTGCTTGAGATCCACGCCCTGCTGCGCCAGATCCTGCATCTGGCCGTAGATCTTCACATTGGCGACGAGATTATCGTAGGTCGTCTTCGCCTGCGCCAGCTTCGCCTTGGCTTCGTCCAGCGCAAGCTGGAACGGCACCGGATCGATCTCGAACAGCGTGTCGCCGGCATTCACATGCTGGCCTTCGCGCACCACCACCTTGTCGACCTTGCCGGAGATATCCGGAGTGATCAGCACCTTTTGCGCGCCGACATAAGCGTCGTCGGTGCCGACATAGCGGCCGCCGGACAGATAGAACGCGAAGCCGCCGACCAGCACGACGGCCGGCAGCACCACCAGCAATAGCGGCCGGCGATAGCGTTTGAGCGAACCCGTGATGCCCTGGCGCTCGGTCGTCGTGCCGGCGCCGCCCTCGGGCGCATCCTTGTCGGGGAATTTCAACACGGGCTCAGCCATACGCCTGTTCCTTGGTCTTGGCGGCTGCGGGGTTCAGCGCAGCGCGGATATTGTCTTTGATGGTTTCGAGATGCTCGACGAGCTGATGCATGTCGGCTTCGCTCACGCCGGCAAACGCGACCTGCATCAGGTCGCCGCGCAGCACTGCCAGTTTCGCCATCAGCGGCCGTGCAGCCTCGGTAAGATAAAGCCGCTTGATGCGGCGGTCGGTCTCGTCGTTGCGGCGTTCGATCAAGCCGCTGTCACAGAGCTTGTCGATCAGCCGCGTCAGGCTGATGGGCGCCATCTCCATGGCGTCGGCCAGATCGGTCTGTTTCGTGCCCTCGTGACGCTCGACCTTGGCCAGCACCGCCCATTGGGCGCGGGTCATGCCGAGATGGCGCGCTTCCTTGTCGGCGAGTTGCCGCAACATGCGCTGGGTCTCGAACAGAGCGGAGAGGAAATCGTTGCCAGTTTCTGGCTGGGAGGACATCGCGGGCGCTCCTTAAGCCTGCGTAAAATAAGCTAGCTTATGATCTCGACCACCCGTTGCGGTGTGCTCCAGACATGCGCGAGACGCATGGACCTGCCTTTTCAACCTCTTTTCAAAAACCTGCGGCCCGCCGCCATGGGCGAACGGACGTGCAGGCATTACATTGCTCCCATGAACGCGCCAACACCCACTTTTCCGGCCCCCGACCATGATCACGACCGCTGTACCGCGGACGCGATGCATCATGCCGAGCAGGTGTGCGCCCGGCGTGCCCAGAAGCTGACCCCGATCCGTCGTCAGGTGTTCGAGGCTCTGCTCGCCAGCCACCGTCCGCTCGGCGCCTACGAGATCATCGAGGAACTCGCCAAGACGGTGACGCGTCCGGCACCGATCACGATTTATCGGGCCCTCGATTTCCTGATGGCCAACGATCTGGTGCATCGGATCGAGAGCCGGAACGCGTTTCTCGCCTGCGTTCACGACCATGGCGCGACGTCGATGGTCGCGTTCCTGATCTGCGACCAATGCGGATCGGTCGGCGAGGTGCCGGCCACGCAGCTGGCGCAGAGCCTCAATGACGCCGCACGCTTGACAGGCTTCACGCCGAAGCTCTCAGTGGTCGAGATCACGGGCACATGCGCGCACTGCCAGGCCTGAGCACTCCATAACAACACGGCGGCAAGCCGGACCGAGGCCAGATGTCTGCAGATGCAAGCCCTTCCCCGCCCGGCGGGCGACCGCTTACCGCCGGCGCCATCGCGCTGGTGCTGATGTTGTGCCTGACCTGGGGCTTCAACCAGATCGCCATCAAACTGGTGCTGCGTGAGATCCCGCCCTACACGCAGGCCGCCATTCGCTCCGCCGGTGCGCTTCTGGTGATCCTCGCCATCGCCTGGTTTCGTGGCGTCAGACTGTTCGAGCGCGATGGCACGCTTGGCGCTGGCCTGTTCGTCGGCGCGATCTTCGGCGTCGAGTTCCTGGTGATCTTTCACGGACTTGAACTGACGACCGCCAGCCGCGCCGTGGTCTTTCTGTATACGATGCCGTTCTTTGTCGCCCTTGGTGCTTACCAGTTCCTTGGCGAACGGCTCCGGGTGGCGCAATGGGCCGGCCTGGCCGTGAGTTTCGCCGGTGTCGCGGTGGCGATCGGCGTTCCGCAGGCGAATGTCACGTCGAGCGTCCTGCTCGGCGACCTCTTCATGATCTTCGGCGCCGCCATGTGGGCCGCGACAACCCTGGTGGTGAAACGCACAAAATTGATCACAGTCGCGCCCGAGAAGGCACTGGGATACCAGGTCGGCCTGTCGATCCCGATTCTCGCTTTCGGCGCCCTGATCGCCGGCGAGCGGATCCCCGCGGTTCCCGGCGCGCTGACCATCTCGCTTGTGGCATTTCAGGCATTCTGGGTGGTCGGGCTCACCTTTTTGCTCTGGTTCAGCCTGATCAAGACGTACTCCGCCAGCAAATTGGCGGCTTTCACCTTCATCACCCCTTTATTCGGCGTCGTGGGAGGCTATCTGATCCTGGGAGATCAGCTCACCCCCGCCTTCGGGCTGGCAGCGCTGTTGGTGATTACCGGGCTGGTTCTCGTTAACCGACCGGCCCGCACCGCGGTCACTGATCCATTGCTGAATGTCACCAAAACCTGATATTCGAGACCCCATGAACAAGTTCGAAATTCCGCAGGATGTCGCCGGCCCGGCGCCGCGACACCACACCACCCAGGTCATGGTCGGCAATGTCGCCGTCGGCGGCGGCGCGCCGATCGTCGTGCAGTCGATGACCAACACCGACACCGCAGACATTCAGGGCACCATCGACCAGGTCGCCGCGCTGTCGCGCGCCGGCTCGGAGATGGTCCGCATCACCGTCGATCGCGACGAGGCTGCGGCCGCCGTGCCGCATATCCGCGAAGCGCTCGACAAGCAGGGCATCACCACGCCGCTGATCGGCGACTTCCATTATATCGGCCACAAGCTGCTGGCCGAATATCCGGCCTGTGCCGCGGCGCTCGACAAGTATCGCATCAATCCCGGCAATGTCGGCTTCAAGAACAAGCGCGACAGCCAGTTCGCCGACATCATCGAGATCGCGAACAAGAACAACAAGGCCGTCCGCATCGGCGCCAATTGGGGCTCGCTCGATCAGGAACTGCTGACCAAGCTGATGGACGAGAATGCGCTGATGGCGCAGCCGAAGGACGTGCGTGCCGTCACGCGCGAAGCGATGGTGCAGTCGGCATTGCTGTCGGCGGCCCGCGCCGAAGAGCTCGGCATGCCGAAGAACAAGATGATCCTGTCGGCCAAGGTGTCGGCGGTGCAGGACCTCATCGCCGTGTACCAGACGCTGGCGTCGCGGTCCGACTATGCGATCCATCTCGGCCTCACCGAAGCCGGCATGGGCTCCAAGGGCATCGTGGCGTCGTCGGCCGCGCTCGGCATTCTGCTGCAGCAGGGCATCGGCGACACCATCCGCATCTCGCTGACGCCGGAGCCCGGCGGCGACCGCACGCTGGAAGTGCAGGTCGCGCAGGAATTGCTGCAGACCATGGGCTTCCGCACCTTCGTGCCGCTGGTTGCCGCCTGCCCCGGCTGCGGCCGTACCACCTCGACCACGTTCCAGGAACTGGCGCGCTCGATCCAGGATTTCATTCGCGACTCGATGCCAGGCTGGAAGACGCAGTATCCGGGCGTCGAGAACCTCAACGTCGCGGTCATGGGCTGCATCGTCAACGGTCCCGGCGAATCCAAGCACGCCAATATCGGCATCTCGCTGCCCGGCACCGGCGAAACACCAGCTGCGCCCGTGTTCGTCGACGGCGAGAAATTCCGCACCCTGCGCGGCCCGAGCATCGCGGCCGACTTCAAGGCGCTGGTGATCGACTATATCGACCAGCGCTACGGCGCGAATGCGAAGACACCGGAGATCGTGACCGCGGCAGAGTAAGCCCGGCACATCATCGACCAAAAATCAGCCGGCGCGCGGATCATCCGCCGCCGGCTTTTTTCGTGCGGTGTGGCGGACGTTGAGTATCTGGACTTCGTCAGCAGTGAGGTCGATGCTGTAGATCACGACATAAGGATAGTTCACTACCGACAGCTTTCTTATCCCGGCACGCTTGATATCAGTGCCGCTGAAGGGAAATTGTCCAAGAGTTTCTGCCCGATCGACAATGCGTCGCGCAACCGTCTTCGCTGACGATGGACTGTTGCGAAGAATGTAGACGAAAATTTCTTCAAGTTCGCTGGCCGCAGTGTCAGACCAGCGCACCTTCATTTGAAGTAGCGGTTAAAGAGCGCCTCGATGGTCCCGTCCGGGGCAAAACGGCCAGCTTTAACGTCAGCTAGACTACGATCCAGCGCGGCAAGATCCTCCGCGGTGAGCTCATATTCACTGAGATGCCTCGACTCGACATCGGCAATAAAAACGGCGAGCTCTTCCTGAGCCTCCTCAGGCCAAGCTGAAACCCGCTCCAATAACTTTTCCAGTCCTGCTCTGGTCATTGCAGCAGAATAGCAGATCTTCTGCCTGGTGGCATCACATCAAATCGCCCGTCTTACAGCGGCACCTTGCGGAATTCGCGGTTGATCAGCCCGGCTTCTTCCAGATCGAGATCGCGCTCGATGCGACGGCGGCTTTCGTCGGTGATGTTGCCGTCGCGCAGCTGCGCATGGATATACTTGCGCTCTGCGGCGATCAGTTCGCGCACCAGATCGATCCCCAGCGCCGAGACGTCCATTTCGGGATCGAGTTCGGTAGGAAGCTGATTGGATCGGTTCTCATGCCGGGCGCGCAGCAACTTCACCACCTCGTCGGACAATTCGCGGTCGTCGGTCATCGCATCGAGTGAGGCCAGCGCCTTGGCCAGGGCATTGCGGCGCGCGTCGAGTTCGGCCTCGTGTTCGGCGATCACTTCCTCGCGGCCGATCCTGCCCATGCCGAGCCAGTCCACCACCAGCGGCAGGCCGAGACCGAAGCCGACCACGGTGATGAGGATGATGTTGAAGGAGACGAACAGGATCAGGTCGCGCGCCGGAAACCCCTCGCCCGAGGCCAGCGCGAACGGTAGCGCCAGCGCGGCCGCCAGCGAGACCGCACCGCGCACGCCGGTGAAGGCGATGACAAACGTGAATTTCCAGTCCGGCGCGGGATCGGTGCGGCGAAGTCCGCTGCTCAGCATGCGCGGGACATAGATGGCGGCATAGACCCAGAGGAAGCGCGCGATCACGATGACCGTTATCACAAGCGCCGTGGCCACCACGATCTCGGCGAATGGAAACGCCTTCGATTTCTCGATCAGCGCCCGCATCTGAAAGCCGGTCAAAAGGAAGAGCAGGCCCTCGACCAGAAAGATGATCAGGTCCCAGAAGAAGATGCCCTGCAGCCGTGTCGCCGCGGAAATCAGCAGCGGGCCGTTCCAGGAGATGTAGAGGCCGCAGGCCACGGTGGCGATGATGCCGGAGCCGCCGAGATGTTCGGGAACGAGATAGGCAACGTAAGGCGTCAACAATGACAGCGTGATCTCGAATTGCGGATCGCGCGCCCAATGGCGCAGCCGCAGGCTGAGCCAGCCGATGGCGAGGCCGAAGGCAAGTTCGCAGATCAGGATCGCAGCGAAGGTGCCGGCCGCTTTCGGCAGCGAGAAAGCGCCGGTGGAGATCGCCACCACCGCGAAGCGATACAGGATCAGCGTGGTGGCATCATTGGCGAGCCCCTCGCCTTCCAGCACCACCAGCAATCGACGCGGCAGGCCGAGCTTGCGCGCCACTGCCAGCGGCGCCACCACGTCGGGCGGTGCCACGATGGCGCCGAGCAGAAAGCCGACGCCCCACGGCAATCCGATCAGATAATGCGTGGCAGTGGCGACCAGACAGGCGGTGAAGATCACGCAACCCACGGCCAGCAGCGTGATCATGCGCAGATTGTAGCGGAATTCGCGCCAGCTCATGGCGACGCTCGCCGAATAGATCAGCGGTGGCAGGATGCCCAGCAGCACCAGTTCGGGCGGCAATTCGAGCGCCGGCATCCCCGGCACGAAGGCCAATCCGATGCCCGCCAACAGCATCGCGATCGCCGGCGCGACATTGATCCGCTTGGCCAACGGCGCCGTCGCCGCCAGCACGGCGACGAGAATCAGAAAGATCGGGAATTTGGCATCCACGCGGGCGCACCTCTCGGGGCTTCACTTGGCCCTAATGGCGGAACGCGTCAATGTGTCTCAGCATCAGGCGCAGTGCCGGACCAGTCACCGCCCGGCCGCGCAGAGATCACAATGCGCTGGCGGCGATATTGACCATCAGCGCCACCAGCGCGGTGTTGAAGATGAATGAGACGATGCCGTGCGCGGTCGCGGTGCGGCGGATGATCTTGTCGGTGATGCCGACGTCGGAGACCTGCGCGGTCATGCCGATCACGAACGAGAAGTATACGAAGTCCCAGTAGTCGGGATCTTCCTTGTCGTCGCCGGCGGGGAACGCCAGGCCACCCGCTCGGCTGCCGTGATAATACTGATGCGCGTAGTGCAGCGAATAGGTGGTGTGGACGGCAGCCCATGACGACGCGATGGTGACCACCGCCAGAGCCAGCTCATAACCGGTGCGATGCCCGGCGCCGAGTTCGAACACGATCGCGGCGATCGAGGCGAAGGCGCCGAAGGCCGCCACCAGCAGAATGATGAAGCTGCCGTCATCCTGCAGCGCGGCGTTGCGGCGGATGTGCGTCTGGCTGTCCCGGCGCAACATCATGCTGTAGACCAGCAAAAGATAGAACAAGATGAACACATCCCAGCCGATCAGGAGCCGGGTCACCACGCGCAGCGATGACGGCAGCAGCAGGCAGGCAGCGATGCCGATCGCCAGTGCGATAAATGTCCGCGGCCGCGCATAGACGATGCGATAGGCGCGCGGCATCCGCCGAAACCGGGCAAGGACGTCGTCGAGATCCTTGCCCGCCTCGGTCATGTCGACTGCGCCTTAACTCTTGCGCTCGGCCACGAAGCGGGCCGCGGCCCGCAACACGTCACCTTTGGTGCCGAAGATCGACAGCGACGCGTCGGCACTGGCGATCAGATCGGCAACACGCTTCTTGGCGCCATCGACGCCGAGTTGGGTGACGAATGTCGTCTTGTTGAGCGCGGCATCGGCGCCGGCCGGCTTGCCGAGCGTTGCGGCATCGGCTTCGACGTCGAGCAGATCGTCGGCGATCTGGAACGCTTCGCCGAGCGCGCGGCCGTAATCGTCGAGCGCCTTGTATTCCTTCGGCGTGGCCTGGCCGAGCAGTGCGCCGGCGATGACGCCGTAACGCAGCAATGCCCCGGTCTTCATCTGCTGCACGCGGGCCACGTCCACCGGCTCCTTGTCGCCGAAGCGGCCTTCGCCGGCGAGGTCGAGCATCTGGCCGCCGACCATGCCACCGAGGCCGGCGCAGCGTGCCAGCGCGCGCGTCAGCAGCAGACGCACATTGGCATCGTCATGGATTTCGTCGCGCGTCACGATGTCGAAGGCCAGCGTCAGCAGCGCGTCGCCGGCCAGAATCGCCGTCGCGTCGTCCGTCGCCTTGTGCAGGGTCGGGCGGCCGCGGCGCAGGTCGCTATTGTCCATCGCCGGCAGGTCATCATGGATCAGCGAATAGCAATGGATGCATTCCAGCGCGGCGCCGACCAGCAGTGCGGGCTCGCGATGCACGCCGAACACGGCAGCACTCTCCACCACCAGGAACGGACGCAGCCGCTTGCCGCCGCCGAGCGACGAATAGCGCATGGCATCCATCAGCCGCTTCGGCCGCGCGATCTCGTCCGGCAGCACGCCGTCACTCAGCACCTTGGTCAGGACGGCTTCGGTATCGTCCGCGGTCTGGTCCAGGCGCGAAGCAAAATCTTTGGTGGAGGCACCGGTCGACATTAAGAATAGCTCCAGATCAATTTGGCCGGACAATCCTCTATGGCAATGCCGACGTCAATTGCGCCTGCGGCATCCCGCCACGATTGGTCACGGCAAGCTTAACCGGCTTGAAATCAGGGCCGAAACTCCGCTTTAACAGCAGGACAGCTCCGAGCAGGAAACTCATCCGTGCGCCTTGTCCGACGCCTTATCCTGATCGGGATCCTGCTCGTCCTGATCCCCTATCTGCTGACCCCGCTCTATGCGATCGGCAAGCCGGTTTCGACCCTGATGATCTGGCGCTGGATCACCGGCGCGCCGGTGGAGCGAACTTGGGTGGACCTGAAGGCCATCGCTCCGGGCTTGCCGCGCAGCGTGGTGGGCTCCGAGGATGCGCGCTTCTGCAGCCATCAGGGCATCGACTGGAATTCGCTGCAGACGGCCATCGATGACGCGCAGGACGGCGAAGTGTCCGGTGGCGGTTCCACCATCACCCAGCAGGTGGCCAAGAACCTGTTCC
Source organism: Hyphomicrobiales bacterium (assembly GCA_026400425.1). Taxonomy (GTDB): domain Bacteria; phylum Pseudomonadota; class Alphaproteobacteria; order Rhizobiales; family Xanthobacteraceae; genus Tardiphaga. Next base: position 27,467 of record JAPLPC010000575.1, read on the forward strand.
TGTGGCAGGGGCGCAGCTTCATCCGCAAGGGGATGGAGATACCGTTGGCCATGTGGATCGATCTGGTGCTCAGCAAGCAGCGTATCCTGGAACTTTACCTGAACATCGCCGAAATGGGCCCGACCGGGCAGTTTGGCGCCGAAGCCGGCTCGCGGTATGCCTTCGGGCGCTCCGCCGCTGACATTTCGCCCCGACAGGCAGCTCTTCTGGCCGCGCTTCTGCCCAATCCGGTCACCCGAAGCGCCAAGACGCCGGGTCCGGGTGTGCGTCGGCCAGAGCCCAGTCGTCCGAACTGGGACGCTGCTGGGAGAGCTGAGAGCGGTGAATTCCCCGAAATTTCCGTTCGCGCTGCCCTAGCCATCGCGCTATGCATCCGTTATAAGCCCGGCCTTATCAGCGATTTTGCCTGCGCGCTTTGTGCTGGCCGCCCGGAACCGGGCACCGATCGACAACACCGCCCAGACCTTCTGGCAAGAGAAGTTGCAAGGACTTATCCAATGGCCGTTCCAAGAAGAAAAACATCGCCGTCGCGGCGTGGCATGCGTCGTTCGGCTGACGCGATCAAGACCACGGCCTATGTCGAGGACAAGGACTCCGGCGAACTGCGCCGTCCGCACCACCTCGACCTGAAGACCGGCATGTATAAGGGCCGTCAGGTTCTGAAGGTAAAGAAGGACGCCTGATCCAGGCAGGCGGATCGCCAGTCGGCTCCGCCTCTTGTCCCGGCAGATATCAATCCTGTCGCTTCATCCAAATCCGCTTCGATCCAGACCCCGCTTTTTTGGCGGGGTTTGTCTTTTCTAGATGATCCGGCATGCCTGCGGCCTGTGCGCGTGCGACTAACCGGTGCGCGGACCGTGGCAGCAAGCCGGCATGGCTTGCACGGGCTTGCGTGCCGCACCATAAGTTCATTTCTGAACTGTACTTCCGCCCGAATTCGCTTCAACACTGGCGCTAACGCAGTTCCCTGCTGATGCGCCCGCATCTGTGTCATGCGTTCATTTTTCCTCGCGCGAAGAAGGCTCTCCCGATGATCGGTTTTCCGCTGCTGCTGATTCCGGTGGCGATCTGCAACATCATCGTTTTCCTGATGCCCGATCTGTCACTGGCAGGGCCGGTGCAGCTGTTTTCCATCACTCTGCCGTCGCAGGACGTCCTTTATATCTCGCTGAAGGACATGCTGGTTTCGCTGTCGATCCTGTTGCTGCTGCTCGAAGTCGTGCGTGCGGCACGCCCCGCCTCGAAATATTTCACCGACCATCTGCTTTCGCTGCTGGTGGCCGCCGGTGCCATCTATGAATTCGTCATGCTGCCGAAATTCGGCAATGCGACGTTCTTCACCATCGCACTGATCGCGCTGATCGACTTCTTCGCCGGCATCTCGCTGCGCGCCCGCCGCCCGCGCCGTGTCGCGGCACCCGTCTATGCCGACACCGCCCCGCAGCATCAGCCCGCGCCCGTTGCACCGACGCCTGTGCCCGCTACGCCCGCTGCCGTGACGCCGGCCCCGCTCGCAACACCTGCGCCCGTCCCGCCGGCCACCTCGGTCGCCGAATCCGTGCTGGCTGAAAAGCCGGAGCCGAAGATCGAACGCGTCGAGCCGACCTATCAGCGGATCGAGCCCAAGATCGAATCAGGAATCGAGCCCAAGATCGAGCCACGCATCGAAACGCCCGGCGACACCAAACCGGTTGCGCCCGAAGTCGTCGCCCATACCTCACCGCAAATCACCGCCCCGGATCTGCAGCCGGACGCACCGGCACCGGACAAACCGAAGAGCTGAGGCGCTGATCCCTGCCCGCTGCGCCACCGGGGGAAGGGAAAAGACTTAGGCCAGCCGCGTCACGCGGTTGGTCGCCGCGCCCGCTGCAAAAGCGCCCGCGGCATTCCGGTAAGCCGCCTGGACGTCGGCGATCTCCGCCCGCCGCAGCACGCGGGTCTGCGGCACCTGCTCAGCGGTTGCGATCAGATGAACGAGGAAGGCGGGTATGCAGGCGCCGTCCGCGCCACCGGCTCGGTCGGCGTCAAGGCGGCATCGTCCGCCGCCTTTTCGATCACGATATCGCCCGCGCGCCGCATCGGATGCGACGTGGTGGGAAATACGCGGCCGGTCGCCCTGATCGCCATGGTCAAACGCGCTCGTGTCTCGAATTAGGACAGAGGGTCGCCCCTCTTCGCACCTATCGCAAGACCCGTGCCCGGCGCTCCACAGGCGTGCAGGCTCGGCGGGTTGTTGCGAAAACGCGCCACAAAGCTACGAATTCTTCAGTGTCTGATAAGTTCGACTCACTTTTCAATGCCATGACCCCGTATTGTCGTGGCACGAATCATCGCAACGGCGTCCCGAAACGAGGCGACACGTGACATCCGCCCCACCCGATCATGCCTCAGAGCCCCCATTCGGTCTATCCGAGGCAGACATCCTGGCGCGTCTCGGGCAAGCCGCCTTCGTCTGGGACATCGGCAGCGACGCCATCACCTGGACCGCGGCGGCTGCAACGATCTTTACCGACATCCCGGCCGGGACCCTGGCGCGCGGCAGCGACCTCGCCGGCCTGATCGAGCCGCATCGCGCCGTGCGCAGCGAAGCGCTGGTGTCGGCGCTGCAATCCGGTGGGACCTATCGCATCGATTACGGCGTCCGCGCCTCCACCACAGCGCCGCTGTTGTGGATCGAGGAGAACGGCAGCGTGGGGACCGGCAGCGACGGCCGCCCGCTCCGCGTCGAGGGCATCGTACGCGTCAACACCGAGCGCCACGCCCAGGACGAGCAACTCCTGAAACTGTCGCAGCGCGATCCCCTCACCGGCGAGCTCAATCGCACCCACCTGCTGGCGGCGCTGGCCGAGGCCATCGAGGAAGCCACGCGCTTCCGCGCCTCGTCTGCATTCATGCTGATCGGCATCGATCACCTCGGCCGCATCAACGATGCATTCGGCTTCGACGTCGCCGACGACGTCATCGCCGCGATCGCCGAACGCATCCGCACGCGGCTGCGCGGCGGCGACATCATGGGCCGGTTCTCCGGCAACAAATTCGGCCTGGTGCTGAAGAACTGCACCGCCGACGATGCCAATATCGCGGCCGAACGATTCCTGGCTGGCATCCGCGACGACGTGATCCCGACCAAATCCGGCCCGGTTTCGGTCACCGCAACCATCGGCGCCGTCAGCCTTCCGCGCTATGGCCGCGACGTCAACGAGGCGGTCAACCGCGCGCAGGAAGCGGTCGACGGCGCCAAACGCCGCCGCCGTGGCAGCTTCGCGCTGTGGCGTCCCAATGTGGAGCGCGATGCCCAGCGCCGCGACTGCGCTGAACGAGCGCCGCATCCTGTGTGCCTTCGAGCCGGTGGTGCATGCCGACCGCAGCGGTCCGGCCTTCTACGAAGCGCTGGTGCGGATGAAGCAGGACGACGGGCAGTTGCTGCTGGCCCCGGACATCGTGCCGGTAGCCGAGCGTCTCGGCCTGATCCGCATGGTCGATCACCGCGTGCTCGAACTCGTCATCGCCGAACTCGCCGAGTCGCCGAACGTGCAGCTGTCGCTCAACATCTCGCCGGCCACCACCATGGACCCGGACTGGTGGGCGACCATCGAATCCATGATGCGCGCGCATTCGGGCGTCGCCCAGCGGCTCATCGTGGAGATCACCGAGACGGTGGCGATCCAGGATCTCGACGACGTCAGAGGCTTCGTCAATCGCCTCAAGACCCTCGGCAGCCGCATCGCCATCGACGATTTCGGGGCCGGCTACACGTCGTTCCGCAATCTGCGCAAACTCGCCGTGGACATCGTCAAGATCGACGGCGCCTTCGTGCAGAACATCGCCCATTCCGCCGACGACCGCGCCTTCGTGCAGACGCTGATCGATCTCTGTCACCGCCTCGAGATCGAGACCGTGGCCGAATGGGTGCAGGACGAAGCCGCCGCGACGATGCTGCGCGAATGGGGCTGCAACTATATCCAGGGCCGGTTGACGGGCCTCGCCTCGGCAGAGCGACCGTGGCTCGGCGCAGCTGCAACGCAAGGCGCGGTGCGCTAATCCCACGCGCGTCATTCCGGGGCACGCCGCCGGCGTGAACCCGGGTCCTTGTGCTAGTACCAACTCCAGCCCGAGATTCCGGGCTCGCGCAATGGCGCGCCCCGGAATGACAGATTGCGCAATAGGGGGCATTGATGACGCTCATCGGCAATATCCTCACCGCACTCGTCGCGGCGCTGCACATCTATTTCCTCGTCCTCGAAATGTTTCTCTGGCAGACGCCGCAGGGCCTGAAGACGTTCGGCAACACCCCCGACAAAGCCGCGCTCACCGCCGTGCTGGCGGCCAATCAGGGGCTCTATAACGGCTTCCTCGCCGCCGGCCTGATCTGGGGTCTGCTGCATCCGGACCCCGCCGTCGCATTCCAGCTCAAGACCTTCTTCCTGCTCTGCGTGATCACGGCCGGGGTGTATGGCGCCTATAGCGTGAGCCGGAAGATCCTGTTCGTGCAGGCCGCACCGGCGGCACTGGCGCTGCTGGTTGTGTGGCTGGCAAGATAAAGCGAAGCGCAGTGTCATCTCTCCCCGGTGGGGAGGGGTGATAGCGCGCCCTTCCGCAACCTTGCAAACCCCACAACCTTCCCTCACACTCCGCGCAACGACGGCGCCCGTTCGGGAAGACCGTCGATGACACATCAGGGAAGGCAACGACATGAGAGCTACGCTCGTTCATTCGGTCGCCGCGTGTTTGCTGGCCACCGCGCTCACCATCTCCCCCGCATCCGCCCAGAAGAAATACGATCCCGGCGCCACCGACACCGAGATCAAGATCGGCCAGACCGTGCCCTTCAGCGGTCCCGCCTCGGCCTATTCGTCCATCGCCAAGACCCAGGCCGCCTATTTCAAGATGATCAACGAGCAGGGCGGCATCAATGGCCGCAAGATCAACCTGATCCAGTATGACGACGCCTATTCGCCGCCCAAGGCCGTCGAGCAGGTGCGCAAGCTGGTCGAAAGCGACGAGGTGCTGCTGACGTTCCAGATCATCGGCACGCCGTCCAATGCCGGCGTGCAGAAATATCTCAACACCAAGCAGGTGCCGCAACTGTTCGCCGCCACCGGCGCGACGCGGTTCGCCGACCCCAAGAACTTCCCCTGGACCATGGGCTACAATCCCAACTACCAGACCGAAGGCCGCATCTACGCCAAATACATTCTAAAGAACCATCCAACCGCCAAGGTCGCCATCCTGTGGCAGAACGACGATCTCGGCCGCGACTATCTCACCGGCATGAAGGCCGGGCTCGGCGACAAGGCGGCGTCGATGATCGTGTCGGAGGCGTCCTACGAACTGTCCGATCCCACCATCGACTCCCAGATCGTCAAGCTGAAGTCGTCCGGCGCAGATTTGCTGTTCAATGCCTCGACGCCGAAATTCGCAGCGCAGGCGATCAAGAAGGTGGCCGATCTCGGCTGGAAGCCGATCCACATCGTCGACATCAATGCGACGTCGGTGGGCGCGGTGCTCGTGCCGGCCGGCCTCGACAATGCCAAGGGCCTGATCTCGACCAATTACGGCAAGGACCCGCTCGACCCGCAATGGAAGGACGATGCCGGCATGAAGCGCTATCTCGCCTTCATGGAGAAATACTATCCCGACGGCGACAAGACCTCGAACTTCAACACCTATGGCTACGACAACGCCGCGTTGATGGTGGAAGTGCTGAAGCGATGCGGCGACGACCTCACCCGCGCCAATGTGATGAAGCAGGCCTCCTCGCTGTCCGGCATCTCGCTCGACCTGCATCTGCCTGGCATGAAGATCACGACCTCGCCCACGGACTACCGCGTCAACAAGCAGCTGCAGATGCAACGCTCGGCCCCATCATCGAAGACGATAGCGCGGGCTGATCCGCCAAACCCGTAGGGTGGGCAAAGGCGCCCTTCGCGCCGTGCCTACCAATTCTCTTCTGTAACGAGGGTGGGCACGCTAACGCTTTGCCCACCCTACATTTACTACCATCGCTGCGCGTCACGCCGCCTTGGTAAACATCGTCAGCACGCCGTCGGCGATATTCACTGCGACCACTTGGGCCGAACTGACGCCCTTCTCCTTCAGCGCATTCGCCGCCGCCGGCGACGCGTCGATGGAGGCGCGCAGGCCCTTCATGTCGTCCTCGCTGGTCTTCGACACGACGTCATCGACCTGCGTTTTCACCGCATCCGGCAGCGTCTTCACGTCGATCACCTGAATCTTGTTGATCTGCACCGTCGATTTCGGCGCGGCACTTTGCGTCGCGGCGCCAGCCCCCTGCGCCATCACGAGCA
>JAPLPC010000575.1:33802-37449 GCA_026400425.1 Hyphomicrobiales bacterium
GCGAAGCGGCAAGAGCAAGAGCTGTCATGGTGCGCATGGTCGGTCCTTTCGGTTGATTGGACCGCCAGAGGTAACGACGAACTGTGCGGAAGGTCTGGAGGCGATGGGGCGGTGAGGTGAAAGGAGTGTGGCGATGATGTGGGCTCTTTCTTTTCCCTCCCCCAAGCGGCGAAGCCGCGCCGTGGGGTCTGGCGGACGAATTCGTCCGCCATAGGTGGATCGACCACTTTAGTGGTCGAGACGGGTGGGGCCGCCCAGGACTCCTACGATCACATCCATCACCGCATCCAATTCGCGATCGACTTCATGATTCCAGAACCGCAAAACCCGAAACCCCTCGCCTTTCAAAAACGCATCTCGCGCATCATCGCTGCGTGCGGCCGCATCGATATTATGCTGCCCGCCATCGACCTCGATCACGATCGAGTCGCGAAACGACACGAAGTCCACGATGACATGCCGGATCGGCGCCTGCCGCCTGAAGTGAAATCCGAGTGGCTTGAGTTCGCGCAGCTTCATCCACAGTTTGGCTTCCTGCGGCGTCAGGTTCTTGCGTAGTCGTCGCGCGATTGCGTTGGCCATTCCGACCTCGCCTGCTGCACCACCCCACCCGTCCCGATGCTCGCTGAACGCTCGCAGTCGCGCCACCCTCCCCATTCGCTTCGCTCCGGGGAGGGAAAAGAACCCGTGCGCCACAAGTAATAAATCGCCAGTCGCCGCTTCCTTCCTTTCCCTCCCTCAAGCTTAGCGCAGCTAAGCGCCGTGGGGTCTGGCGGACGAATTCGTCCGCCATAGGTGGCCGGCCGAAGGCCGGAAGGGTGGGGAGCCGCGAACTCGAAATAATCGGCCTGCAACTCCAGCTTCCGATCCAACTAAGAATTAATGCGACTTTCCGTCTTCATCGAAGAATCTCACGGTTGAAGATAGCTCGGATATTAGGCGCTCCTGCCAATTAGCGTAAGTTTCGTTTGTTGCAGCATTTATCCAGTCTGTCCTGCCATTCCTGCTGGTCCCCATAACCGCCTGAGCTGCTGCACTAGGTGAAGTAAACGCAACGTCGTCAACAAAATAGAAAGTATCAGCGTCCGACGTCTTGACCAATTTACCCGCTTTTATAAGCTGATCGCGATAGGCCCGAACGTTTGAAGCAAGAGAAGGTGCTTCTGAAATTCTTGCTTGAGAGCCAGCCCTGACAATTATTTGGCCAGCTTCGTGCCAGGGCACGTCAAGGACGGCGCGTGGGCGGTTTCTGCCGACACATTGCGACTCGCGGCAGGCGACTGCACCGCAGCATGAAACCCTCAGTCGGTGGCCAGCGCGGCGCGGCTGGGCTAACCGACGCGGCCAGCTCACGCTCCTCTCACCTCTCGCGTTGCTCATGAAAATTTCTGCTCTCACGCTCGCTGCGATCACTGTCATCCATGTCGCGGCGGCTGCGCCGGCCGCAGCCGCGCCCGATGCGCGGTTCCTGCGCGCGCTCGACAAGCTCGATCCGAAAACCCGGCTCGAGCAGATCTGCGACCTCGAAGCGATGCGCAAGATGAGCAAGAGCGGCGCGCGGGTCGATCGCGCCAAGTCCGACGTCATCAGCCCGCCGCAGCATGCGGGCCACACGCTGGTGGCCAAAGGCGGTGCCTATCGGGCCGGCGGCAAATGGTACCAGATGTCGTTCACCTGCAAGGCGACGGCAGACCACAAGTCAGTGCTCGATTTCAGCTACAAGACCGGCGCAGCCATTCCAGCTGACAAATGGCAATCCTACGGGCTGTGGAAGTAAGGCACGGATCGCGCCGCGGCCACGATCGCCAGTAACCGTATCGCGAAAAGATTGCGGGACAACTTGACCTTCAGGGCCCGCAAGGCTTGATGATGCCGCACAAGGCTGCCCGCTTGCGGCCCGAATCCGGATATATACCGGATGGAACCTGGGCCAATGCGCCCATCCTGCGGTCGAGTCCCGATGTCCGACAAGCCGAACCCTGCGAAAGCGCGCAAAGCCCGATGGCGGCCAGATCTCTGGCGCCGCGAACGGCTGGTGCTGGCCGTCGGCATCACCGCGGTGGCGCTGCTGCTCGGCATCGCCGGCACCGCCTCGGCGCAGTTTTTCGGCTTCGGCGAACCACCGCCCCGGCAGCAGCAGCGCCCGCAGCCGCGCGGCGGCTGGTTCGGCGGTGAATTCTTCCAGCCGTTCCAGCAGCAGGCCCCGCAGCAGCAAGCGCCGCGCCGCCGCGAGGATTATTCGCGCGCGCCGCAGGCCGACAGGAACAACACCTCGGCCGAGCGCAACGTGCTGGTGCTCGGCGACAGCATGGCCGACTGGCTCGGCTATGGTCTCGAAGACGCCTATGCCGAACAGCCCGACATGGGCGTGATCCGCAAGCACAAGACCGTGTCCGGCCTGCTGCGCTATCAGCCCAAGGGCGAGCCGACCGATTGGGCGGCGGCGGCCAAGGGCATTCTCGCCAGTGAAAAGGCCGACGCCATCGTCATCATGCTCGGCCTGTCGGACCGCATCCCGATCCGCGAGCCCGATAAGAAAGCCGCCAAGAAGGATGGCGCCGCCGATGTGAAGCCGGGCGACAAGCCGGCCGACAGCGCCGCCGACAATGACGATTCCGACAATGCAGATCCCGGCTCGTCCGCGGCCGAGCGCGGTGCGCGGAGCGGCGGCGGCATGGTGGATTTCCGCGACGATCGCTGGGGCGAACTCTATGCCCGCAAGATCGAGGAGATGATCAATATCGCCAAGAGCCGTGGCGTGCCGGTGTTGTGGGTCGGCCTGCCCGCCGTGCGCGGGCCGAAGGCGATGGCCGACATGGTCTATCTCAACAACCTGTACCGCGATGCCGCCGGCAAAGCGGGCATCACCTATGTCGATGTGTGGGATGGGTTCGTCGATGAATCCGGCCGCTTCCTGCAGCAGGGCCCGGATTTCGAAGGCCAGATCCGCCGGCTGCGCACGCCCGACGGCGTTTATTTCACCAAGGCCGGCGCCCGCAAATTGGCGCATTACGCCGAGCGCGAGATCACCCGCCTGCTGTCCGGCCGCGCAGCGCCGGTGCCACTGCCGAGCGAACCGGCACAGCCCGACGTCAATGTGGTGCCCGGCGCGCCGCCACCGCGTCCGCTTGCCGGCCCGATCGTGCCGCTGATCGCCGCCTCCATCGGCGGCGATACGCTGCTCGGCGGCCCCGGTGCCAAGCCGCTCAATGCCGATCCGCTGGTGGCGAAAACGCTGATCAAGGGCGAACCGCTGCATGCGCCGGCGGGTCGTGCCGACGACTTCGCCTGGCCGCGCCGCGAGATCGGCCGCGAGCCTGCGAAAGAACCTGCAAAGGGTGATGTGCCGATGGCAGCGGCCACGCCGGCTGGTCGCCACCGAAACGCCGTCCTTCCTGGGCAGTATATTCGGCAATGGCGAGCCGCGCCGCCCGCAGCCGTCATCCCCGCAGCGGCCCCGGCAAACCCAGCCGGGCAATCCGCGCCCGCCGGCCGGTGTCGGCCCTGCCGCCTCCGCCCCCTCCGGCTTCTTCTTCCGCTGATCAGCGTCATCCAGACACGCAAAATCCCTCGCCGACATCGTCGACGAGGGATTTTTTTAAACTAAGTCAGATACTTAGTACCAGCGCGACCGACGGCGCGGCGGA
>JAPLPC010000575.1:37480-41253 GCA_026400425.1 Hyphomicrobiales bacterium
CGCGGCGGACGCGTCATCATCATCGCCAGAGCAAAGCCGATGCCGCCCGCGATCAGCAGCGAGCCGAGCGGCTTGTCGCGCACCTGATCGGTGATCGCGCGCGTGCCATCACGATAGGTGTCGCTGTCGAGCGCGCCCTTGGCGTAGTTCGCTGCGGTTTCGGTGGCTTCACGCACGCCGTCTTTGACCTGACCATAGAGGTTCTGCACGGTACCTTCGGCTTCGCGCGAACGACCCGAGAACTCCGTGCGTTCGGCACCGGTCACTTTGCCGACGGCGCCTTCGATCTTGCCGGCAACGTCCTTCGCAGCACCTGTAATGCGGTCCTTATCCATCTTCATCACTCCGTGAGGGAAACTCTCGGCAGTGTAATGCCCGAACGGCTCGCAGGTTCCGTCACGAAGCAGCGCCCGGCGATAAAGCATCGCGCGTGGATTTGACGCTCCCGTCGATCGATGCAAGCCTTGCTGCAAGCCTCGTCATGAAGGCGAAACACCGGAGGATGCCTTGTTGAACTACAAGAAACTCAGCCGCTCGGTGCGCGGTCTCACCGTTCTCGTCACTGGTGCTGCAAGCGGCATGGGCCGCGCGACGGCGCGCGTGTTCGGCGAGGAAGGCGCTCACGTGGCCGTCACCGATCTGTCACCCGAAGGCACGGCCGATGTCGCCGATGCGATCACCGCAAGCGGCGGCACTGCACGCGCCTGGACGCTCGACGTCGCCGATCCCGAACGCATCAAGACCGTGGTAAACGAGGTCGCCGCGCATTTCGGCGGGCTCGACATCGTCGTCAACAATGCCGGCATTTCGGTTTCCACCGAGATCGACGGGGACGGCTACGACGCTGCCTGGGATCGCGCCATCGCGGTCATGCTGACCTCGCATCAACGCACCATTCGTGCCGCGCTGCCTTACCTGCGCCGGTCGCAATGTCCGCGAATCGTCAACATCGCCTCCACCGAAGCACTCGGTGCGACGGCGTTGCACAGTCCGTATTCGGCGGCGAAAGCCGGCGTCACCGGCTTGACGCGCTCGCTCGCCGTCGAACTCGGGCGCGACGGCATCACGGTCAACTGCATCTGTCCGGGCCCGATCACGACAGGCATCACCGCGCGGATCAGCGAAGAGCACAAGACGATCTTTGCCAAACGCCGCACCGCGCTGCGTCGCTACGGCGATCCGGAAGAGGTCGCGCATATGACCGTGAGCCTGTGCCTGCCCGCAGCATCCTATCTGACGGGCGCCGTGATTCCCGTGGATGGCGGGCTGATGGCGAGGAATGCGTAGACAGCCCTTCTCTCCCTACGCCGAGGCCAATCTCATCGTCTGCGCGCAGCAGTTCATCGCCCGCGCAGGCGATCCAGCACTTCGGAGGTCGCAAAACCGTCGGCCGGCGCGCCGATCGATGCCTGGAAGTTGCGCAGCGCCTCGCGCGTCATGCTGCCGAACTGGCCGTCCGGCGTTCCCTTGTACAAGCCGCGCTGGACCAGCAATTGCTGCAGCTCCAGCCGCTCGCTGCGCGACAGCACGCGCTCCTGGCGCGGCCACGGCTGCACGAAAGGCGGTCCGCCACGCAGTCTGTTGGCGAAGTGACCGATCGCCATCGCATAGGCCTCGGCCGGATTGTATTTCATGATGACGCGGAAATTCTGCATCATCAGAAAGCCCGGACCTTGCGCGCCGGCGGGCGCAAGCAGATAGGCTTTCTCGCCGCCGCGCGGAAACGCCTGGCCATTGGCGCGCTTGAGGCCCATCTGTTCCCACTGCGCCAGTGTCAGCATCTTGGCGCGGTCGGCTTGCATGTAATTGAAGCCCTGCGGAACGACGACCTCGTAGCCCCAAGGCTGTCCGCTTTGCCAACCGTCCTTCTTCAGATTGTTGGCGGTGGAAAAAATCAGGTCGGTGGGATTGTCGACAACGTCACGACGACCGTCGCCATTGCCATCGACGGCAAAGCGCTTGAAGGCCGTCGGCATGAACTGCGTCGGCCCGAATGCGCCGGCCCATGAGCCCTTCAACTGGTCGCGACGTAGATCGCCGCGATGCAAGATCTCGACCGCGGTGAGGAATTCGTCCTTGAAATAGGCCTGACGGCGACCGACGCAGGCGAGCGTCGCGGTGGAGCGCACCACGTCGCGGTCGCCGATCATGGTCGAGTAGTTGGATTCGATGCCCCAGATCGAGGCGATGATATAGCGATCGACGCCGTAGGCGCGCTCGGCCGCATCGAAGATGGTCTTGTGCTGCGCCAACACCTCGCGGCCCTTGGCGGCGCGGTTGTCGTTCACCAGGATGTCGAGATATTCCCAGATCGCCTTGGTAAATTCCGGCTGCGAGTCCATCAGATCCATCAGCCGCAGATCGGGCGTCAGCCCGGCGGTGATGTCGCGAAAGTTCTGTTCGGAGACGCCGCGTCGTGCGGCATCAGGCCACAGCCCCGCAACGCAGCTATCGAAGTTCGCGGCGGCCTCGCGGATCGCAGACGCGGTCATGAGAGGATGGCCCGAAGCGCCGTCCTCGCCGCTCCAGGGCAATGGCGCAGCAGCACCGGTCGCAGGTGCCGGCGCGCTCGGTGCCTGCGCCTGGCGCTGACCGGGCTTGAAGATGTTATCGAGGAAATTCAGCGGATTTCCAGATTGGGCGTGCGCTTGATGAGGAGCAACAGCGAGCGTCGCCGCAGCGAGCGTCACAGCAATCAGCCTTCGCTGAAGGGCCTTTGTGCAATTGCTCAATGCTGTGGTCGTCATCCGGAAATCCAATCGTAACGGTGCGATGACAAGTGGGCGGAGACGGTTTCCATCCGCTTAATACGAGTCGGATTCCATCCACAAGCCGTCGACCGGCCTTGCCGTTCACATCGACGCCCGCAGTCCGACATACATCCGCCTTTGTTACCGCTTGCAAAGGGAACTTGAGCGAGCGATCTTCGTTATGCTGCCTGCACCTTCCTCCTGTTCAAGCCCATTGCAAAGCTCCCGATGAAAATTCGCAAAGCCGTTTTCCCCGTCGCTGGCCTTGGCACCCGCGTCCTTCCCGCTACCAAAGCGATGCCGAAGGAGATGCTGACCATCGTCGATCGGCCGCTGATCCAGTATGTCGTCGATGAAGCGCGCGAAGCGGGTATCGAGCATTTCATTTTCGTCACCGGCCGCAACAAGGGCGTGATCGAAGATCACTTCGACCGCATGTTCGAGCTCGACGAGACGCTGAAGGGCCGCAACAAGACCGCGGAAATGGAGCAACTCGCGCGCTCCCAGCCCGGCGCAGGCGAGACCAGTTTCACCCGACAGCAGGCGCCGCTCGGATTGGGACATGCGGTGTGGTGCGCGCGGCATAGCGTCGGCGACGAGCCGTTCGCGGTCGTGCTGCCCGATGAGCTCGTGCTCAATTCTCCGGGCTGCCTGAAGCAGATGGTGGATATCGCCAACGGTCTGGATGCGAAATCGAATCTCGTGGCCGTCGAGGAAGTGCCGGCCGAGCTGACTCATCAATACGGCATCTGCAGCGTCGGCGAACGGGATGCAACCCACAGCAACGCCTTCCGCATCGGTGCGATGGTCGAAAAGCCCCCGAAAGGCACGGCGCCGTCGAACCTCTCGATCACCGGCCGCTACATTCTGCAGCCCGAAATCTTCAAGATTCTGGAGACGCAAGAACGCGGCGCTGGCGGCGAGATTCAGTTGACGGACGGCATGATTGGCCTTGCCAAGAGCCAGCCCTTCTTCGGCGTCGAGTTCGAGGGCGAGCGGCACGATTGCGGCTCCAAGGCCGGC
>JAPLPC010000467.1 GCA_026400425.1 Hyphomicrobiales bacterium
TCGATGTCGATCAGGACGGCGAAGCAGTGACGATCCGCACCTCGGCCCGCGCGTTCCTGCACAGCCAGGTGCGTTCGATGGTCGGCTCGCTGGTGTGGGTCGGCCATGGCCGCTGGACCCCGGACGATATGACCGCCGCGCTCGAAGCCAAGAACCGGGCAGCGTGTGGCATCGTCGCGCCGCCGGACGGGCTATATTTGGCGAAGGTGGATTACTGAGGAGAGGCAACCTTTCTTCACCTCTCCCCACCGGGGAGAGGTCGCGCGCACTTGCGCGCGGGTGAGGAGGAGCCGCAGGTGACTTTGCTTGTGGCGCCCCCTCACCCGCCCGGCTGCGCCGGTCGACCTCTGCCCGGGGGGAAGAGGTAAAGTGGAGTGCCTTCGCGAGCTAAACCTTCACGGCTTTCATCGCATCCCAGAACAGATCCTGGCCATTGGCGACATTCGCCGTCCAGTGCTCGTGCGCGAAATCATTGGCATCGTCGGTGATGAATTTGAAGGCGCGCCAGGGGATCGTGTGGCGCAGCGCGACCTGGGCGATGGCGAACAGCTCCATGTCGACGACATCGACCTTGTTCGCCATCAGCCACGGATCGGTGGCCGTGACGAAACTGTCGCCGGTGCCGCAGATGACCCCAGCGCGGCCGGAGGTCAGGCGATCGAGCTCCGGCGCATAGGGCGTGGTGCCGCGCGGTGCCAGCGGCTCGGCATTCATGTCGCGCTGGATCACGTCGCTGATTTCAACCAGGCCATTGAGCTTGGTATTCAGCTTGCCGGCGGTGCCGTAATTCACGATCAATTTCGGCCGGTCGGCGGCGATGGCCTGCAGTGTCGCGATGGTGGTGTTGATCTTGCCGACGCCGGTGAAGACGACGCGAAAGCCTTTTGGCGCGCGGGCGACGTCGAGTTCGCTGTCGAGCGCAGTGAGAACCAGAATGCCGTCACTCATCAGAACGCCCGCTCATGCGAAATACCGATCCAGGACGCCGCGATAGATCCGGGCGAGTTGCTCGAGATCGGCGACCCTGGTGTGCTCGTCGACCTGATGCATGGTCTGACCGACCAGACCGAATTCGATCACCGGGCAGTAGTTCTTGATGAAGCGCGCATCCGAGGTGCCGCCGCCGGTATTGAGATCGGGCGTGCGGCCGGTGATTTCCTTGATGGCTGCGACCACCGTATCGGTGAAGCTGCCGGGCTTGGTGACGAAGGAGTCGGAATTGCTCGGCTCCCAGATCACATGCGCCTTGATGCGATTGCCCGCCGCCGTAGCCACACGGGCATCGATCAGGGCGCGCAGCGTCTCTTGCGTGTGGTGATTGTTGAAGCGGATGTTGAACCTCGCCTTCGCTTGTGCCGGGATGACGTTACTGGCGGTGTTGCTGACATCCACTGATGTGAATTCGAGATTGGAGGGCTGGAACTGGGCATTGCCCCGATCGAGCGGATCGCCGCTCAGCGCCACGATCAGCGCCGCGATATCCGGCACCGGATTGGACGCGCGATGCGGATAGGCGACATGGCCCTGCACGCCGTCGACCACCAGCGTGCCCGATTGCGAGCCGCGGCGACCGATCTTGATGGTGTCGCCCATCGCCTCGACATTGGAGGGCTCGCCGACGATGCAGTGATCGAATTTTTCGCCGCGCTCGGCCGCCCATTGCAGCAGCTTGATCGTGCCGTTGACGGCCACGCCTTCTTCATCGCCGGTGATGAGGAACGAGATCGAGCCTTTCGGCTGTCCGCTATTGGCGGCGAGATAATCTAGCGTCGCGGCGACCGATGCGGCGATGCCGCCCTTCATGTCCACCGCGCCGCGGCCGTATAGCAAACCGTCCTTCACCTCACCGGCGAAGGCGCCGTGCGACCACGCGGTCTCGTTGCCGGGCGGCACCACATCGGTGTGGCCGGCGAAGCAGAGATGCGGCGCCTCCGTGCCGATCCGGGCATAGAGGTTGTCGATGTCGGCGTGGCCTTCTTCGCTGAAGGTGACGCGATGCAGGGTGAAACCGGCATCGCCCAGCAGCCGCTCCAGCACGCCGAGCGCGCCGGCATCCGTCGGGGTCACCGACGGACAGCGGATCAGATCCTGCGCGATCCCGACGACATCTGCCAAGTGCTTAGTCCCGCAGCAGCTCGTTGATCGAGGTCTTGGAGCGGGTGCGCTCGTCGACGCGCTTGACGATGACGGCGCAGGCAGTGGACGGGCCCATCTCGCCATTGTTCATCGGCTTGCCCGGCAGGTTGCCGGGGACCAGCACGGCATATTCCGGCACTTCGCCGACAAACACTTCGCCCGTGGCGCGGTCGACGATCTTGGTCGATGCGCCCAGGAACACGCCCATGGCCAGCACCGCGCCCCTGCGGACGATGACGCCTTCGGCGACTTCCGAGCGCGCACCGATGAAGCAGTCGTCCTCGATGATGACCGGACCGGCCTGCAGCGGCTCCAGCACGCCGCCGATGCCGACACCGCCGGAGATGTGCACGCGCTTGCCGATCTGCGCGCAGGAGCCCACGGTCGACCAGGTGTCGATCATGGTGCTCTCATCGACATAGGCGCCGAGATTGACGAAAGAGGGCATCAGCACGACGTTCTTGGCAATGAAAGCCGACTTGCGGACGATGGCGCCGGGCACTGCGCGAAACGCGGCGTCGCGGAAGCTGTTGTCGCCCCAGCCCTCGAACTTAGAGGGCACCTTGTCCCACCACGACGAGCCGCCGGGGCCGCCCGGGATGGCGGTCATGTCGTTGAGGCGGAACGAGAGCAGGACGGCCTTCTTCAGCCACTGATTGACCGTCCATTGGCCGTCATCGCCGCGGGTTGCGACGCGGGCCTCGCCCTTGTCCAGCAAGTTCAGCGCGGTCTCGACGGCATCGCGCACTTCGCCCTTGGTCGATGCATTGACGTTGTCGCGCGCGTCGAAGGCGGCATTGATGGTGGTTTCGAGGGCGGTCAGCGACATCGCGGGATCCTTGGGTCGATTGCGGATTGTGTGCGGATTTGCGGAGAGTCCGCAGGCGTTTCTGGGGCTTTTGTCGGGATTTGGGGGTGAGGAGTCAAGGTTGGTCGCACACCGATCCGCCTATCATCGCCCGCTTTCGCGGGCGATGACAATCAGAGACGAGGAGGCGCAGGCCACGGCGCTTCTCTTCACCTCTCCCCACCGGGGAGAGGTCGGATCGCTCTTGCGATCCGGGTGAGGGGGCTCACCGCGCTCCGTTCATCTTGACCAGAAACCCGGTCAGATCATCGGTGACGTGATCCACATAGGGGTCCTCGCGGCCTTCCAGCTCCCAGTCTTCGCGGACGACGGCCTTGGCGCCGTCGGGCACCACCAGCACCGTCGTCATGCCGAGGCTGTGCGGGACGACGAGGTTGCGCGACAGGTCCTCGAACATGGCGGCCCTGGTCGGATCGACATCATGGTCGCGCAAAAATTTGTCATAGGTGCGCTGCGCCGGCTTCGGCTCCAGCTCGGCCGCGACGATGTCGGAAATGGCTTCGAACTGGTCGGCGAAACCGAGCCGCTGCAGCACGGCGCCGGCATGGGCGACGGAGCCATTGGTGAGGATCAGCTTGCGGCCGGGCAGCTGCGCGATGGCCGCGCCCATGATCGGATTGGGCTCCAGCGGCGAGTGATCGATCTCGTGGACATAGCTGAGGAAGTCGTCGGCGCTGATGTTGTGCTCGGTCATCATGCCGCGCATCGTTGTACCGTAACGCTTGTAATAATCCTTCTGGATGCGGAAGGCTTCGTCCGGCGCGATGCCGAGATGGTTCGCCACGAAATCCCGGATGCGGACATCGACCTGCTGCCACAGATTGACGTGATGCGGATACAGCGTGTTGTCGAGGTCGAATACCCAGGTCTCGACATGATCGAAGGCGCGCGGGGGATTGGTCATTTCGGTCTCGGCTGGAATTGCACTCAAAAGTTCGTCGAGCTTCAACCTTCCCCGCAAGGGCGGGAGAGGGGACACTGTTGTCCGGGGCATGCGAAAATTTCTATGGCATCGCAAATCGCAGCGTCTTGCCGCCGCCGGTCATGTCGATGGTGGCGTAGCCTGACGCGGTGAGGCCGCGGGCGGCGCAGTCGGTATGTTCGCGGATTTCGAATTTGCTCTCGCGCGTACACAGTACGCGCGGGCCACCCCAGTTCAACGGCTTGTCGGCCAGCCTAATCGCGCGGCCGGTGTCGTCGACGGCTTCGGCAAACGAGAAGATCTGTTTCGGTTGCCCGGTCACATCCGGCCGCAGGCATTTGCCGGGCTCGATGCGATACCAGCCGCGGGCAACCATGCTCTTGCCGTCATCGGTCGCGACCGAGGCCATCACCTTGTAGGACGTATCGTTGCACCAGGTGAGGCCCGTCGCCGACGGCGCCTGCACGCCGGCCACCATGGCCTCGAAAAAGTTCGGCGCATTGACGATGTCATTGGTGAGACCGCGGCTCTTCAGGAAGGCGGACAGGCCGTTTTGCGTCTTCGGTCCATCGACGCCGTCGATCGGCGAGGTGTCGTAGCCGGCGATCAGCAGCAGGCGCTGAATGGCCGCAAGCTTGGCCTGTTCGTCGTCATATTCGCTGTCCTCGGCGAGATAGGCGACCATGTTGCCGTCTTCGGTCTGCGACGGCTGGATGGTGCTGAACGGCGCCAGCGTCTGGCCAGCGCGGCACTGCCGGGCGGCGGCGATGACAAAGTTATCTGACGCGATGCAAAGATTGTCGGTGCCGCTCTGGGCGGGAGCGGCGCCATAGATGCCGAGGGTGCGCGCATGCAACAGCAGGCGATCGGCGGTGATGGCGCCCTGGGCGACGACCTTGCATTGCGCCGGGTCGATGCGAAACCAGCCGCGCGTGGCAGTGGCGCTGTTGTCGTCGATGCCGATGGCCACATCGACGACATAACTCATGCGATTGCAGAGCTTGAGATCGGCGTGAGCGGAGGTGGCGAGGGTGGTGAGGAGGAGAGCGCCCAGCACTCCAGCCCTCATGGTGAGGAGGCCCGCCTTTCGCGCCGTCTCGAACCATGAGTTGATAGAGTTCTGGACCATCCTTCGAGACACGCGCAAGGGCGCGCTCCTCAGGATGAGGGCGGAGGATAGTGCCTCTGCCGGTTGGCCCATCACTTATGAATCAGCGTGCCCGTGCCCTGATTGGTGAAGAGCTCGAGCAGCACCGCGTGCGGGGTCTTGCCGTCGATGATCACCACACCTTCGACGCCCTGTTCGAGCGAATAGATGCAGGTCTCGACCTTCGGGATCATGCCGCCGGAAATGGTGCCGTCGGCGATCAGTTTGCGCGCATCCTTGATCGACAGTTCCGGGATCAGCGTCTTCGACTTGTCGAGCACGCCCGGCACGTCGGTGAGCAGCAGCAGGCGCTTGGCCTTCAGTGCGCCGGCGACGGCGCCGGCAAAGGTGTCGGCATTGACGTTGTAGGTCTTGCCTTCCTTCGACGAGGCGAGCGGTGCCAGCACCGGGATCAGCTCGTAGCCGATCAGCTGGTTGAGCAGTGTCAGATCGACCTTCTCCGGCTCGCCGACGAAGCCGAGATCGACCACCTTCTCGATGTTCGAACCGGGATCGATCATGGTGCGCGTCGCCTTCGAGGCGCGGACCATGTTGCCGTCCTTGCCGCACAGACCGACGGCCTTGCCGCCGGCTTCGTTGATGTAGCTGACGATCTGCTTGTTGATCGAGCCGGCCAGCACCATCTCGACGATCTCGATGGTCGCTGCATCGGTGATGCGCAGACCGGCGGCGAATTCCGATTTGATGCCGAGACGCGTAAGCATCTGCGCGATCTGCGGGCCGCCGCCATGCACCACCACCGGATTGATGGCGGTCTGCTCCAGCAGCACGATGTCGCGGGCGAAGGCGCGGGCGGTATCCTCGGCACCCATGGCGTGGCCGCCATATTTGATGACGATGGTTTCCTCGTCATACTGCTGCATGTGCGGCAGCGCCTCGGAGAGGATCTGAGCCTTTTCAAGAGCACTGATGATGGGCGCGTCGGTCATGAAGCGGATCTCACGGTGAGCAATCGGCGCCGCGTTCTAGCCGATTGGGAGCGGGGGCGCAAAGAGCGTTAAGCGCGCCTCGGCCATGCTGCCGATACCGCCAGGGCAACCCAGCTGACGATCAGCAATGTGCCGCCGATCGGCGCGGCCATGGGAAACAGGCCGTGGCCGGCATATTGGCGCATGGCGAGATCGCCGGCGAATAATGACGCTGCGATGACGAAGCCGAAGGCGGCCGTGAGGCCGAGTTGCAGATGCGTGATCCCGCGCTCGATCAGGGCCACGGCGCCGAGAATCGCCGTGGCGTGAAACAGCAGCATCGACGAGGCCGAAGCGAGCCTGCTGGCATCGGGCTGATGCGCGGAGGCGGCAGCCAGGATGACGCCATCGGCGCCCATGATGCCGGCACAGATGATCAGGATGCGGAACAGCGCCATGCGGGTCATCAGCGGCGCTCGTTGAACAGGCGCATCATGGCGGCGCGCAGTTCGACCATGCCGGCGCCGTCGCGCGACGATGTCACCAGGATTTCGGGAAAAGCCGCCGGATGTTTGCGCAGAGTCGCCCGGGTCTCTTCCATGGTCTTGTCGAGCTCGGCCTTTTTCACCTGATCGGCCTTGGTCATCACGATCTGATAACTGACGGCGGAACGGTCGAGGGATTTCAGCACGTCGAGATCGACGTCCTTGATGCCATGGCGGCTGTCGATCAGCACATAGACACGGGCCAACGTCGCGCGGCCCTGCAGGAAATTATAGATCAGCTTGGTCCAGGACGCGATCTTGACCTTGGGCGCCGACGCGTAGCCGTAGCCGGGCATATCGACGAGGCGGAATTCGCTGCCCTTGGGGCTCTCGAAAAAGATCAGCTCCTGGGTGCGGCCCGGCGTGTGCGAGGTCCGCGCCAGCGCGTTGCGGCCGGTCAGCGCATTGATCAGACTGGATTTGCCGACATTGGAGCGGCCGGCGAAGGCCACTTCCATGCCCGCCATCGGGGGCAGAGTTTCGATCGAGGGGGAAGCCCAGATGAACTTCCACTCGCCTGCAAACATCAGGCGTCCTTGTTCGATCAGCTCCGCATCGGGGTCGGTGGTCATGCGAAGTTGCTTTCTATCTTCGTCATTGCGAGGAGCGCAGCGACGAAGCAATCCAGCCTTCGCTTGTAGCTTTCTGGATTGCTTCGCTGCGCTCGCAATGACGGTTGAGAGGTCTTGCCGGCAGGTCTACTGCGCCGGTTTCTTGCCGAAGGTTGCTTTGACGTTGTCGAACAGTTCAACCTTCACGCCGTTCTTGTTCATGATGTAGGCCTGCTGCAGCACCGAGAGGGTGTTGTTCCAGGCCCAGTAGATCACGAGACCGGCCGGGAAGCCGGCAAGCATGAAGGTGAAGATCAACGGCATCCAGTCGAAGATCA
>JAPLPC010000308.1 GCA_026400425.1 Hyphomicrobiales bacterium
ATCCGGTCGGCGATGTCGATGTGAACGAACTCAGCGCCACGCAGCGCGAGATCGTGGCGACGCTGGTTTCCACCGCAGTCGATCCCCGGGAACTCGACGCCGTGGTCGTCAAGCTCGAAGCCCATGCCGGCGTGCGCAATGCCACATGGGATTCCAGCACCAAGGAATAGCGGCGTTTCGGCGCCGGAACTTTTACTTCCGCGTCCCCGTTGTCCCGCATATGAAACAGCGGTGGATGCCATGATCATGACTATTGCGCCTATGCTCCGGACCCGCGTTGGCATCGCAGCGCTGGCAATCGCCGGGTTTGCTGGCAGTTCAACGGCGGCATCGGCGCGTTTGACCTTGAACCCGCCCCCGGCCCAGATGGCGCAAGCGACGCCGCCGTTGCAGTCGACGCCCGGCGCCGAAACCAAACCTGAAGCACCGAGCGATCCGGCCACCACAGGCCAGCGTCCGCATGACACGGCGCCACAGCCGGCGCGTCCGGATGCAGACGCTAAGGACGCTGGTGCGAAACCAGCGCTACCTCCGGCGCCCGCCGAGAAGGTCGCGCCGCCGATCAAGTGATTTTTCGCAAGTGATGTAACTTGCAAGCGCACGGCTGCCGCGAGCGGCCGTTATCGTATTGACTCATGCATCCACGGCATAAACGCCATATTTTTTGAAGCGCCGGCCGTCAATACAATCTTCACCAGTTTCGTTACGCCCGCATTCACCGCATTTTTTGAAACAGGCGCGCATCAAGAAGCGGCGCTTGCCTGTGATTCCTTTGCATCGCGCGATTAACCGCGCGGCAACTTTGATTCAATACTAACGAAACAGATCGAAATGTACGGATGTGCCGATGCACCCCTGCGGATCGATGCTGGTGTAAGTGTTGCGTAGGCGTATCGGATGTCAGTATTGCGTATCGGGCCGAAGGGCGCGCGGGTCGCGCTCTTCGGTCTCGGACTCTGCATCTTTGCGATGGCCCCGACCGAGTCGGGCTATCAGGACATTGCGTCGCTGCTCGCGCGTCAGCCGGGCGTGACCGAGCGCTGGCAGCAGCGCAACTTCGCCTCCGCCGTCTCCTCCATTCATGTCGCGACGTTCTCCTTCGGCCGTCCGGTCGGCACCACGTCGCGCCCGACGCTGCAACTCGCCAGCTTCGCGACCAACGACATCACCGGCACGGTGACGCGCAATCCGTTGATGCAGGCGCCGCATCGCTATGCCGCCGCCGACTTTCCGAAAGTGGATCGCACGCTGAAGGGCGATCGTCTGGCGATGTTTTCACCCGATGCCGATCCGCGGGACGAAGGCTCGGCCACGGATTCGTTCGAGGACAACGCCTCCGTCAGGGGCGCGAAGACGGCCGATCGCATGCCGCATGCGCCCCTCGATCCCGAACTCGATGAGGCATTGCATGCGCCGCCCTTGGCGCAATATGCCAATGGTGCACCGGTGCAGCCGGCCGAGGATGCTTCACCGGAAGCGGCCGTCATTCCCGTCGAGCCCGCGCCGCCGAAAGACGGCTTCTCGGTCAAGACGGCCAGCCTGTTTTTCGGTGCATCGACGCTGGGTTTGCCCGCCGAGACCATGGAGCAGTGGCAGCCCGGCGAGGAGCCGACCATCGTCGCGCCGGGATCTTCGCCAAGCGTCGATCCCGACCTGAAGAAAACCGCCGCGCTGCCGCAGCCGACCGACAAGCCGAGTGGCGGCGAGAGCGTGGCCAAGAAGGGCGAGGTCAACAACGACTATCACGGCAAGACCCCGGCGGAGCGGCTGAACCTCTCCGGTGCGTCGCGCGCCAAGCAGGAGAAGTGCCTCGCCGAAGCCGTCTATTTCGAGGCCCGCGGCGAAGCGGTGCGCGGCCAGATGGCGGTGGCGCAGGTGGTGATGAATCGAGTGTTCTCGGGCTTCTATCCGGTCACGCCGTGCGGCGTCGTCTATCAGAACAAGCATCGCAAACTGGCTTGCCAGTTCACCTTCGCCTGCGACGGCATTCCGGATGTGGTGCGCGAGCCCGACATGTGGGAACGCGCCCGCAAGATCGCAGCCGCGACCCTGGACGGCCGGCTGTGGCTGCCAGAAGTCGGCAAGTCCACGCATTATCATGCCTATTGGGTGCATCCG
>JAPLPC010000620.1 GCA_026400425.1 Hyphomicrobiales bacterium
CTCCGGCGCTCCGGCCGGCCCGACGATAACCCGGCCCTGAATGCCGATCTTCACCGACACCTGGCCATTGGCGAGATCGCACGAGCGCGCGGTGCGGGTGATGGTCGCCTGATATGCGAGATCGTTGCCCGCCGCAGGTTTGCCCTGCGCTCCGACCGCATAGGTCGCAGCACCCGGTCGGATGCTGACCATTGGACAGGTCAGATCGCTGTCCGCGCCGCCGGAGGTCGTCGCCTGCGTTGCCTGGACACCGCCGACTTCGCTCGACTTGCCGCCGAACAGCTGGCTGAAGCGGTCACCCAGCGACGGGCTGCTGCTGGCCCCTGTCGAGCCGCCGCCGAACATCGCGCCACCGCCGCATCCGGCCAGAAAAACGCCCGAAACGGTGACGAAGAACACGGTTTTCAGCGCGCGGACAGCACGCGCGGGCTTGCGACCGAATTGTAGCATAATGAGAATATCCCCGGATCGTCAGGTAGTTAGCGCCACCTCGCCCCAAGGTCGCGCGTCTGCCTTATAGCAGGCGACTTGCGGCAATCCAAAGGCCGTTGAGGCCGCACAGCGGCTGACTTGAGCAATTGTTGCGAAAACTAACCGCGCAGGTCCTCGTGCAGCATGCCGAACAACAGGTGATCCTGCCAGACTCCGTTGATGCACAGATAGCGCCGCGCCATCCCCTCACGGGTGAAACCGCTTTTCTCGAGCACGCGCACCGACGGCAGATTGGTCGGAATGCAGGCCGCTTCGATGCGATGCAGGCCGAGTTCGCCGAACAAGGTCGGCAACAGCACGCGCAACGCCGTCGTCATGATGCCCTGCCCGGTGAATTGCAGGCCGACCCAGTAGCCGATCGTGCCCGCCTGAACGATGCCGCGGCGCACATTGGCCAACGTGATCCCGCCGACCAGCGCGTTGTCCGATTCGCGAAACACCAGAAATGGATAGGCGCGATCGGCGGAAATATCTTCCGCATAGCGCCGCAGCCGGCGACGAAAGCCCGAACGCGTGAGATCGTCGGACGGCCAGATCGGCTCCCATGGCGTGAGATAGAGGCGGCTGCGTTCGCGCAAATCAGCCCATTGCTGAAAGTCGTTCATGACAGGCGCCCGCAACGACAGCCCGTAGCCGCGCGGCGCCAGCGTCGCCGGCGCACTCAGGGGAAGTCGAAACAGAGCCATCAGGTCACTCTCCGACGTCGCGCGGCGGGGACAGGATCAGTGCAGCAGGGATCAATCCAGCAATGTCTTGTCCGGCACGCCGGTCAATCCTTCTGCAAAAGCCACCGCCGTGTCCAGCCCCCGGCCACCGCCGAGTGCGGCCACTGCCGGGCGGCTCCGGTTCAGCAGGCTGCGCGCGGCATCGCGCGTGGATTCCACACTCACGGCATCGATGCGCTTGATCAGTTCGTCCGCGGTCAGCGGGCGGCCATAAGCGAGCATGTGCCGCGCCAGTTGCTCGGCGCGCGAGCTGCAGCTTTCCAGCGCCATCAGAAGCCCCGCCTTCATCTGCGCTTTGGCGCGGGCAATCTCGGCCTCGGTAAGCGTTTCAACGGATTCGCGGATCACATCGACGATGACTTCCATCATCTCCGATGCATCGTTGGGGTCGGTGCCGGTATAGAGCCCGAAGAAACCGGTGTCGCTATAGGGCGCGTGGAAGGAATAGATGGAATAGCACAGGCCGCGCTGCTCGCGCACTTCCTGGAACAGCCGCGACGACATTCCGCCGCCGAGCACATTGGTGAACACCTGCAGGCTGAACAGCTCCGGATGCGTCTGCGGCAGGCCTTCCAGCGCCAGCGTCAAATGCGCCTGTTCGAGATCGCGATGGATCACTTTCGAACCACCCTTGCCGAACGACGCCGTCTCCGGCTTGGGCGCTGCCGGTCCGACGAAGCTGGCAAAACGATTGCCCACTTCATGCACGACCTGGCGATGATTCACCGCACCGGTCGCCGCCACTACCATGTCCGGCCCGCGATAATGCGTGCTCAAATAATCTTGCAACATGTCGCGATCGAAGCCCTGCAGCGTCTTCGCGGTGCCGAGCAGCGAGCGGCCCATCGGCTGATCGGGATAGCAGAGTTCGTTGAGATGCTCGAACACGACATCGTCCGGCGTGTCCTGCGCCGCGCCGATCTCCTGCACGATGACGCTCTTCTCGCGCTCCAGCTCCTCCGGCTCGAAGGTCGGATTGGCGAGGATGTCGCTCAGCACTTCGAGGCCAAGCGGCACATCGGCTTTTAGCATGCGCGCATAGAAGGCTGTGGTTTCGGTGGACGTGGCAGCATTGAGATCACCGCCGACGGCTTCGATCTCCTCGACGATCTGGCGCGACGACCGTGTCTTGGTGCCCTTGAAGGCCATATGCTCGAGTAGATGCGAGATGCCATGCTCGTTCGGCTTCTCGTCACGTCCGCCGACGCCGGCCCAGACGCCGAGCGCCGCGGTTTCCAGATGCGGCATGCTGTCGGTGACGACGGTGAGGCCCGAAGGCAGTTTTGTAACTTCGACGGCCATCAGGCGGCTCCCTGCTTCGCAGCGCGACTGACCGACAGCACAAACTGCTCGATCTCACTCTGGTCGTTCTTCATCACTTTGATTTGCTCGGCCCGGGTCATGAGGTCGCCGAGATAGACCGGCAGATCCGGCCGCTTGCCACACGCAGCTTCCACCGCGTCCGGGAATTTCGCGGCATGCGCGGTGGACAGCACGATATTCGGCACATGCATTTCGGTGGTGTCACGATCGGCCACGGCCAGTGCCACGGCGGTGTGCGGGTCAATCAACTCGCCGCTTTCGCGCCAGGTGGTGCGAATGGTTGCGGCGGTTTCTGTTTCATCGGCACGGCCGGATTCGAAGTCGGCGCGGATCGCGGTGAGCAGTTTTTCCGGCAGCACGAAGCGTCCGGACTGCTTGAGCGAGTCCATCAAGCCGCGCACCAGCGCGGCATCGCGGCCTGAGGCCTCGAATAGCAGGCGCTCGAAATTCGATGACACCTGAATGTCCATGGACGGCGACGACGAGGCGTGGACTTCTCGCACCTCGTAAATCCCGGTCTTCAGCGTGCGATCAAGGATGTCGTTGATATTGGCGGCGATATGCAGCTTGCGCACCGGCAGGCCCATGCGCTTGGCTACGTAGCCCGCGAAAATATCGCCGAAATTGCCGGTTGGTACGGTGAAATCCACCGCGCGCCCGGGCGCGCCGACGGCCACGGCCGAGGTGAAGTAATAGACCACCTGCGCGACGATGCGGGCCCAGTTGATCGAGTTCACGCCCGACAAAGCAACGGCGTCGCGGAAGCTGTGATGATTGAACAGACCCTTCACCAGCGCCTGGCAATCGTCGAAG
>JAPLPC010000303.1:0-1032 GCA_026400425.1 Hyphomicrobiales bacterium
ATTGACGACCAGATCGACATCGCCCCAGTCGACGCCGAGATCAAGCGAGGAGGTGCAGACCACGCCGCGCAGCTTTCCGGCGGTCATCGCATCCTCGACCTTGCGGCGCTGGCCGACATCGAGCGAGCCGTGATGGAGCGCGATGGCGAGATTGTCGTCATTCACGCGCCACAGGTCTTGAAACAGCATCTCGGCCTGGCTGCGGGTATTGACGAACACCAGCGTCGTCTTGTTGGCCTTGATGAGCTCGTAGATTTCGCCGAGCGCATGCCGCGCGGAATGGCCGGCCCATGGCAGCCGTTCCTTGCTGTCGAGCATCTCGACCACCGGCTCCGCGGCGCCGCCGGCAACGACGATATCTGCGGCGACGCTTGCGTCGGGTGATTGCGGCACCAGGAAACGCGCGAGCGATTCGGGTTCTGCGACAGTCGCCGAGAGACCAATGGCGCGCATATCAGGTGCGATCTTCCACAGCCGCGCCAGGCCGAGCGATAGCAGATCGCCGCGCTTGGATGTGACCAGCGCGTGCAACTCGTCCAATACCACGCGTTTCAACGCAGAGAACAGAAACGGCGCATCGTCGGATGACAGCAGCAGCGCGAGCTGCTCCGGCGTCGTCAGCAGAATGTCCGGCGGATATTTCCGCTGCCGGGTCCGCCGCGAGCTCGGCGTATCTCCCGTGCGGGTCTCGACCTTGATCGGGAGTTTCATCTCCGCGATCGGCATTTCGAGATTGCGCGCGATATCGACGGCGAGGGCCTTGAGCGGGGAGATATAGAGGGTGTGCAGGCCGCCGCTTCGTTGCACATCGCGGCCGGTTGAACTGACAGCGGATGCCTTGTTGCTCAGTTCCACCAGCGTCGGCAAAAACCCCGCCAGCGTCTTGCCGGCGCCGGTGGGCGCGATCAGCAGCGCCGAACGATCCGCGCGCGCTTTCTGCAGCAACGCCAACTGATGCGTGCGCGGAGACCAGCCGCGCTGGGCGAACCAGTCGGTGAAGGTCTCGGGCAGAAGCTTGGAGTTGACGGCGAA
>JAPLPC010000303.1:1070-7868 GCA_026400425.1 Hyphomicrobiales bacterium
CGTGCCCAACTTAGGCACTCGAAGTCGCCATTGCGAGACGCGGCGTAAGGTGGGCAAAGGCGCTGTTGCGCCGTGCCCACCATTCTTTTTCGAGCCGCGAGGTGGGCACGCTTTGCATTGCCCATTCTACAGGTCACTCCGTCATCGGCTTCTCGGAAATATCCCAATCCTTTCCATTGAAGATCGAGATATAGAGCGTCTTCATCGGCGTATAATTGTCCGGCGTGTAGCTGTAGGTCACGCCGTCCAGCATATAGGGCGAGTGGAAGCCGGTGAGGTTCTGGGCCTGCTTCAGCACATTGGCGCGGGTGAGATCGTCGCCGCAGCGGCGCAGGATTTCACCCATGGCCACGGCCTGGCCGTAGCCGGCATAGGCAATGGTGTTGTCGGGATCGACATTGGGCAGATATTTCTTGCGCAATTCCTCGAACGCCATCACCTCGGGATCCTTCTCGAATTGCGGTGTTCCCACCTCTTTCGAATAGCGGATCGCGACGATACCCTTTGCATTCTCGATGCCGGCAGCGTTGAGAATCGAGCGGCCGGTCGAGCCGGCCGAGAGCAGATGCAGCGGCTTCCAGCCGAGTTCGGCCACCTTGCGGATCGACTGCGACGTCGCCTTGCCGGTGGTGATATTGTAGAAAACATCGGCGCCGGATTTCGCCAGATTGATCAGCTGCGAATCGATGGTCGGATCGGTGAGGTCATAGGTGACTTCCGCGATCACCTTCGCGGTGCCGCCGGCTTTCGCCAGTTCATCCTTGAACGGACCCAGAAAGTCCCGTCCGAAATCATCGTTCTGATAAAAGACTGATAAAGGATGCCGACCTTGGCATTCGGCTTCACGCTGATCACGTGCTTGGCGAGGATGCGGGCTTCGGTCGGATACAAAGGCAATCCGGCCATGGTCCATTTGAAGTTCTTCGGGTCGTTCCATTTCGAAGCGCCGGTGTTGAGCAACAGTTGCGGCACGCCCTTGGAATTCAGATACTTGTGCACGGCCGTCTGCGGCGCGGTGCCGAGCGAGCCGTAGAGCGCCAGCACCTCCTCCTGCTCGACGAGACGGCGCGTGGCCTCCACGGCCTTCGGCGCGCTATAGGCGTCGTCCAGCGAGAGAAACTTCACCTTCCGGCCGTTGATGCCGCCTTTTTCGTTGAGCATCTGGAAATAGGCCTCGCCGACCCGGCCGAGTACGCCGTAAAGCGACCCGGGGCCGCTATGCGGCACGGTCTGGCCGATCTTGATCTCGGTGTCGCTGGCGCCCGGATCGTATTTTTTGTCCGCCCCAAGGGCCGTAGTAGTGATGGCCGAGAGCATCGCGGCGCCGGCCGCGAGCGTGAGGACGGAATGGTGGCGTGAAGACATGTCGCTGTTTCTCCCTGATGTCCGCCTCTTGCGGGCGTCTTTGAGCCATTGCCGCGTGGTCGCGGTCTGCCGGCCGGCTGGCATCCTGTGCGGGCGAAACAGGGTTGGCAATACCTCCCTGCCAGTGGGCGTTTTTGCCACGGCACGCATTCAATGGGAAAACTATGAACGGGTGCGCAATATGGGTTCGCGCACTGCCGAAAAGCGCTGACTTAACATTAATTTAACCGTTCAGGCGGGTGCGCGCAGCGCGGTGCAATCTGGTCAGGTGTGGCTGCACGGATACAGCCATACCGGCTCGACTCCCGTATTGTGCCCGAACAATCCGAATTGGGGTCCACTATGAAACGAATTCTTCTCGCCAGCGCCGCGCTGATCGGAACCGCCGTCACCGCGCAGGCCGCTGACATGGCCATGAAGGCCCCATATTACAAAGCCCCGGTCGTCGCCGTCTACAACTGGACCGGTTTCTACATGGGCGTGAACGCTGGTGCCGGCATC
The DNA here is from genome assembly GCA_026400425.1 of Hyphomicrobiales bacterium. Classification (GTDB taxonomy): domain Bacteria; phylum Pseudomonadota; class Alphaproteobacteria; order Rhizobiales; family Xanthobacteraceae; genus Tardiphaga. The sequence continues at coordinate 2,937 of JAPLPC010000303.1, forward strand.
GGCCGCGACCGCATTCTCCACAGCTACACCGGCAATGATTCGATCTACCGTTCGCCGCAGGGTGGTTTCGGTGGCGTTCAGGCCGGTTGGAACTGGCAGGCTGACTCGCTGCTCGGCCCGATCGTTTACGGCATCGAAGCCGACATCCAGGGCGGCAACCTGTCGGGTGGCGGCGCAAACGTTGCCGGCATTTCGCAGACATCTTACAGCACCAGCTCCGATTGGTTCGGCACCGTGCGTGGCCGCGTCGGTCTCGCGACCGGCCCAGTCCTCAGCTACGTCACCGGCGGTTTTGCCTATGGCAACTTCAAGAGCTCGATCACGGAAGCCGGCGTCGGCACCTTCACGCAGGATCGCACGGCGACCGGTTGGACCGTCGGCAGCGGCGTCGAAGCAGCGCTCGGCGGCAACTGGACCGGCAAGCTCGAATATCTGTACCTGAACCTCGGCAACCGCACCGGCGAATCTTTCGGTCCGCCGGCTCAGCTCGCCAACACCGAACTGCGTGCAAACATCTGCCGCGTCGGTCTGAACTACCGCATCGGCGGCAACAGCACCTACACCCCGGTGGTGGCAGCCAACTGGGCCGGCTGGTATCTCGGCGGCAATGTCGGCTCCGGCACCGGTCGCAATCGCACCTATCTCGGCCCGGTCGCTGGCCCCGGTGAACAGTTCAGCCTGAACCCCGATGGTATCAACGGTGGTGGCCAGATCGGCTACAACTGGCAGGCTGCCAACTGGGTCTATGGTATCGAGACCGACATCCAGGCGTCCAGCAGAACACGCTGAGCGAGGCCGGCGCTTCGGTGAGCTACAGCAACACCCAGAGCGGCTGGACTGCCGGCGCCGGCATCGAGACGCCCTTCAAACTGCTCGGCCTGTTCGGACCGAACTGGACCAGCAAGACCGAATATCTCTACGTGGATCTTGGCCGCAAGACCGACGTGCTGCCGAATGGCAACATCACCAGCACCGGCGTTACCCAGCACATCTTCCGCACCGGCCTGAACTATCACTTCAACACCCCGGTCGTTGCGAAGTACTGATCACGATAACAAAAGCGTCAAACAGCAAAGCCCCGGCCGAAAGGTCGGGGTTTTTGCTTGATGGCACATCTCGGCAAAACCCTATCTCACTGACCGCCACTGCGGCGCTATGGCGCGGCGGTCTTAATCTGCTATGGTGTACTGTCGTCGTCGTTCATGGGGGCTATCTTGAAATATCTCGTCGTCACGACTGCTGCGCTGCTCGGCACCTCTTGCGCGGCGCAGGCTGCCGACGTGGCGGTCAAGAATCCCTATCTCAAGGCCCCCATCGCATCGGTCTATGACTGGACCGGCTTTTACATCGGCGCGAATGCCGGCATCGGCCTCGGTCGCAACAAGACTGAACTGGCGGGCCTCGGCGGGACGTCGTTCAACACCACGCATCTGGCGCCTCAAGGCGCGATCGGCGGCGGCCAGATCGGCTATAACTGGCAGACCGGCTCCATGTTTGGACCATTGGTGCTGGGCATCGAGGCCGACATTCAGGGCGCCGGCCTACGCGACGATTACACCAATCTGCGGATCGGCGAAGCCACCGCGTTTGATCAGCGGCTCGACTGGTTCGGCACTGTGCGCGGCCGCATCGGCCGCAGCGATGGGCCGATCTTCAGCTACGCCACGGCAGGTTATGCCTACGGCAACGTCAGGACCACGCTCAATCAGGCGGCCATCGGCGTCACCGATTTCGGCAATCGCATGCATCATGGCTGGACCTATGGCGGCGGTGTCGAGGCTGCGCTTGGCGGCAACTGGAGCGCCAAGATCGAGGCGCTCTATGTCAATCTCGGCAACAGGAGCGATGTGTTCGAGAACGGCAACCAGACCCTCAACAGCAACATCCGCGAGCGAATCTATCGCGTTGGTCTGAACTACCGTATCGGCGGCAACGGCGCCTATGTGGCTCCGGCCCCGGCGAACTGGGCCGGCCTCTATCTCGGTGGCAATGCCGGCGGCGCTTGGTCGCGGAACCGTAGCTCTTTCGTCGGCTCCGGCGCGAACGAGTTTTTCAACCTGTCGCCGGATGGCTTCATCGGCGGCGGTCAGGTCGGTTACAATTGGCAGGCGGCCAACTGGGTGGCCGGCATCGAAGCCGATATCCAGGGCTCGACCCAGCGCGACAACGATGCCTGCATCACGCGCTGCCTCGCCACGCAAAACGCCTCCTTCGATGCGAAGCTGCCCTGGCTCGGCACGGTGCGCGGCCGGCTCGGCTACTCGGTCGGATCGACCCTGTTGTATGGCACCGCGGGTTACGCCTATGGCGGCGTGAAGACGCGCATTACCGCGGTCGGCAATGGGCCTGCCATCGATACCACGTTGTCCGGCAGCCGCAGCGGCTGGACCGTCGGCGGCGGCATCGAGCGGCCGTTCAAGTTCTTCGGCATGTTCGGGCCGAACTGGACCAGCAAGAGTGAATATCTCTATGTCGATCTCGGCTCGACCTCCGACACCCTGGTCGCAGGCGCGGGCACCGTCGCCGTGACGTCAAACGTCAAGGAACACATCTTCCGCACCGGCGTGAACTATCATTTCAATAGCCCGGTCGTGGCGAAGTACTGATCGGCTAGGCCAGAATGACGATGATGGGGCTAGCGTTTTGTAGCCACCATCACAACGCTCGGCACCGGCACGTCGCGCTCGGTGCGGATCGACGCGCGATCGACGCGCGCGAGCAGTAGGCCGGCATCGTCGAGCAGGCCACGCAAATGCGCCTCGCTTTGCGCAAAGCGCAGGCCGGCGCCGAGCGTGACGCCGTCGCCATCATGCGTTTCTGCTGTGAAGGCAACCAGGCCAGATGGCTTCAAGACGCGCGCGGCCTCTGCAAACAGCGGCGCGAGGTCATGAATGTAGATCATCATATCGGCGGCGATCACGAGATCGGCGCAACGATCCTCCTGATGAGCCAGTTGTTCGACGGCGTCGCCGATCGACACTGAATCGTAAAGCCCCGTCGCCTGCGCGCGCTTGATCATCTCTGCCGAGATATCGATGCCCGTAAACCCCTCGACACAGTTTTCAAACGCACGGGCGGCGAGGCCGGTGCCGCATCCGAGATCAATCGCGCGGTGGAAATTCATCGGACGCGCATGCGCGTGGCAGACCGCGGACACCGCATCGAGCAGGAGCGCCGGGCCGCGATAGCCGAGATCGCCGACCAGCGACTTCTCGAATTTCGGGGCGTACTGATCGTACAGCGCGGCAACATACTGCCGCGACATGGCCCCTGGTTTGCCGCCGGTGAGCCGCAACAGCCGCAAGTCCGCCCCGAGCAAATCGACGCCATCGGCCGCTTTTGCGCGCTGGAAAGCGTCGATCGCGCCGGTTTTGTCACCCTGGCGTTCCCGAACGTCGCCAAGTGCAAACCAGGCCGAGGCGAAGTCCGGTATCAATTCGATCGCCTGCATGAACAGGTCGGCCGCCCCGGCCAGATCACCGCGAAGCTCCAGATCACGCCCGTAATCGAAACGACGGTCGGCGATCATTTCACCGGATGACATGAACATTTGCGCCATAGGGAACCGGGCAGGGTAAGGGGCGTTCGCCCGAGGACTCCAATCAGCCTCGCCCGGGCCTATATCATGACCATGCGCCCGCAAGACATTTTGATTCCCGAACCCGCCGGCCTGCGCTGCAAACCGGGTGGTTTTCACATTGATCCGGTGCGGCCGGTTGATCGTGCGGTGATCACCCATGGCCATTCCGACCACGCACGCCCCGGGCACGGCGCCGTGCTGGCGACTCGAGAGACGCTGGACATGATGCGGCTGCGCTATGGCGAGAATTTTGCCGGCAGCACGCAGGAAATCTCCTACGGCGAAACGCTGAAGCTCGGCGATGTCACCATCGCGTGTCATCCGGCCGGGCATGTGCTCGGCTCTGCGCAGATCGCCGTGACCTGCAAGGGCACCTGCATCGTCGCATCCGGCGATTACAAGGATGCGCATGATCCGACTTGCACGCCGTTCGAGGTGGTGCCGTGCGACGTCTTTATCACCGAAGCGACGTTCGGCCTGCCGGTATTTCGCCATGGCGACGCGGCGGACGAAGTACGCAAGCTGCTGGCGTCGGTCGCACTGTTTCCTGATCGCGCGCATCTGGTCGGCGCGTATTCGCTCGGCAAGGCGCAGCGGGTGATCAAACTGATCCGTGAAGCTGGCTATGACGCGCCGATCTATCTGCATGGCGCGATGGAGAAGATCTCGTATTATTATCAGCAGCGCGGCATCGATCTCGGCGAGCTGCGTCCCGTAAAGGGCGTCAAGAAGGCCGAGTTGGCCGGCACCATCACGCTGGCGCCGCCGTCGGCGACATCGGATCTGTGGACGCGACGTTTTCCCGATCCAGTGACGGCCTTCGCATCGGGCTGGATGAGGGTGCGCGCACGCGCAAGGCAGCGCGGCATTGAATTACCCTTGATCGTCTCCGATCATGCGGATTGGGATGGGTTGTGCGCCACTATCGGCGCGACCGGTGCCGGCGAAATCTGGGTCACTCATGGCCAGGAGGATGCGCTGGTGCATTGGTGCCAGAGCAAAGGCTTGATCGCGCGGCCGTTGGCGCTGGTCGGTTATGGCGATGAGGAAGAAGAGGAAGAAGCGCTTCCGTCCGGCGAGAGTGCCGACGCATGAATCGCTTCGCCGAATTGCTCGATCGCCTCGCTTACGAGCCCGGCCGCAACAACAAGCTTCGCCTCCTGGTCGGGTATTTCCGCGAAGTGCCCGATCCCGATCGCGGCTATGCACTTGCGGCGCTGACCGGCGCGCTGTCGTTCAAGCATGCGAAGGCTGGGCTGATCCGCAATCTCATCGCATCGCGCACCGATCCCGTACTGTTCGAGTTGTCTTACGATTATGTCGGCGATCTCTCAGAGACGGTGGCGCTGATG
>JAPLPC010000486.1 GCA_026400425.1 Hyphomicrobiales bacterium
CCACGCCGATGCTGCCGATGAGCACCGCCAGCAACAGCGGCACCATCGCGACGATGCCGACGGAGAACAGCAACGCGCCTTTCGCGAGCGCGGGCTCCTCCGCGACGGCATATTCGTTGAGCGAGCGCAGGATGAACATCTCCTGCCCAAGCATCGCCGCCACGCTGCCCATCTGGCAGACGCACAGCCACATGGCGAGATGGCCGAAATCCGACGGCGAAAGTACCCGCGCCGCCAGCGAATACATGGCGAAAGAGACGACGGCACCGCCGAATTGCAGAGCGATCGTCAGCACCACGCCCTGATTCAAGTGGCGATCGAGCAGTGCGGCGAGCTGACCTCTGGCTTTATGGATGGCGGGCACAATCATCTGAGCGGCATTGTCGGAGCAAATCTGAATGCGGGAAGCTCAAGCAGGAAGCCGCCCGGCCTATCATCGAACGCTAGCGCACATCGGCGCATGGCGCTCAATCGATCGGCCGCTGTTTTTTCAGCAACAGGAACAGGGCGAACGGATTGGTCTTCAAATAGCGCCAGCCGAGTCGCCGCGGCTCCCGCACCATGCGCCACAGCCATTCCAGGCCGGTGGACTGCATCCAGACCGGGGCGCGCTTCTTCATGCCAGAGACGAAATCGAACAGACCTCCGGATGTCTTGATGACGCCGACGGCTGTGAGCCGATGGCGATGACGGACAATGAAGCGCTGCTCGCGCGGCACGCCCATCGAGATCCACAGGATGTCCGGCTGCAGCGCACAGATCTCGGCACAGACCGCGATCTCATCCGCCTCGTCGCGGAAGAATCCGTGCCGACGGCCGACGATCTTGCTATCGGGATAGCGCGCCTTGACGGCGGCCACAGCGCCGGCATTCGACGCTTCGGTGGCACCCAGCATGTACATGCTGGCGCCGCGCGCGGCGGCTTCGGCAGCGACATCGTAAAACAGGTCTGAAGTGGCGACGCGCTCCGGCAAACCCTCGGCATCGTGCAGCCGTGAGGCGAACACATGCGCCATGCCGTCGGCGTGGATCGCATCGGCCTGCATGAACAGATCACGCTCGTCGCTATCCACCGCGCAGCGATAGGTCACTTCGCCATTGGTCGAGGTGAGATAAGCGGGAAAGCGCCACAACGCGCTACGCCGCAAGGCCTCATCGACCATGACGCGCGCGGTTTCCTTGCTGTCGGCGGCAACCACGGGAAGGCCGCCGAGCGGAAGTCTACGCCAGCGGTGAAACACGCTCCCGCGGCGATCCGGATTGAGCCGCCGTTCCTCGATCGCGAGCTGTGCGAGATTGTGCTGCGTGGCGATGTATGACGATACGCGGCGGTCAGAGGCTTCGCGCCGTTCGGCACTCGCCAACGCCACGGCCTGATCCGCCTCCCCGATCGCAGCCGCCTCGCCGCGCGCAGCATTGATGTTTTGCTGTCCAACCATGCTCCACCCATAATACGCATATGATTAGATGTGTAGTAAAAGGCGGGCTGGAATGACCACAGCGTTAAACACTGGTTAACCGAGTGCAAGAAACCTGCAATTGGCCGCGTCCTATTAACCATTGGTTAGAGTTTACGCCGCGTGCCACCACGATGGTGCGGGATCGTTTGATCGGTAACCGGCTATTAAGGCTAATCATTTACGTTTCTGAACAATGACCTGGCGTTGCTTCTTGTGGCGGCGCTCTCTTGGAGCGAAGCCTTCTCGGAGCGATGCTGTCTCGGAGTTTGTATGTGGACCGATCCGGCCATTCTGCGCGAAGCGGACCGCCGATCGTGAGTCGTTGAGGTTCGTGTCGTGGCGTATAGCGAGCAGTTTCCTCATCGAGCGCCAGCGACGCTGTCATCGCCCTCAATGGCCGATACGCTGCTCAGCCCCGCCCTTCTGCTCGCTCTGTTGCGCAACAACAGCCGACGGCTGATCGTCGCCTGGGCCATCCTCTTTCTGTGTATTGCCGCGGCCATCGTATTGATGCGGCCGATGTATAGCGGGACGACCATCGTCCTGGTCGATCCGCGACAACAGCGTGTGCTGCAATCCGACGCCGTGCTGTCCGGCATCGGCAATGACATGGGTGCCGTCGACAGCCAGATCGAAGTGATCCAGTCCTCCGCCATCGCGCGCAAGGTGATTGCCGACCTCAAGCTGGAAGACGAAGCGGAATTTGCGCCTCCCACCGGCATCGGCAGCCTGTTGCGATCCCTGTTCGGCAAGGAGCCGGACGCCAAGATGCAATATGCATTGCGGCAGTTCGCGACCAATCTGAAAGTCCGCCGCCGCGGTGCCACCTATGTGCTGGAGATCGAATACCGATCGCCCAGTGCGACACGTGCCGCGCAGATCGCCAATGCCGTGGCCACCACCTATGTCGAGCAGCAGAGCACCTCGCGCTCGAGCGCAACCTCGGAAGCATCGACTTTTCTTGCCGAACGTCTGACCACCTTGCGCAAGCAGTCGTCCGATGCCGATGCGGCGGTGGCGCGCTATCGGGAGAAAACGGGGCTGATCAACAGCGGCGAGCGACGTTCGGTCGTCGAACAGCAGCTGGCCGACACCAATCAGCAGCTGATCGCCGCGCGGGTGCGCAGCGAGGACGTCCGGTCGCGGCTGCGCCAGGTCGACAAGGCCGCGAGCGATCCGGCGGCGCGGCAATCGTTGATCGAGACGCTGCAATCGCCGGTGATCGCCGCGCTGCGCGCGCAATATGCCGTGGCGTTCAAGAGCGGCGCCGAACTCGCGCAGTCGCTGGGGCCGCGGCATCCTGCCCTGAAGAACTCGGAAGCTGAACAGGCCGCCATCACGCGGCAGATCGATGCCGAGATCAGGCGCATCATGCTCGGCGTCAAGGGCGAGTACGAAGCCGCCGAAAGCCGGCAGAAAAGCCTGGAGGCCGATCTCGCGCGCCTCAAGGCCGCGACCTCCACCAATGACCTCGCCACCGTCCGCCTCAACGAATTGGAGCGCGAGGCCGAGGCGGCGCGCGCCATCCTGCAGCGCTCACTCGCCCGCTACAAGGAAACCCGCGAGCAGGAAGGCATGCAGGCCGCCGAGGCCCGGATCATATCGCCCGCCATCGCCCCCGTCAGTGCCAACGGGCCGAGCCGTACTTTGCTGCTGGCCGCAGCATTGCTGGCCAGCGCGCTGCTGGCCCTGCTGTTCGTCGCGGCCACCGATCGCAGCACCGTGCCCGCGCCCGTCAATGCGCCGGATCCAGTGCCACCGCATGCCCCCGAGCCACCACGGGCACCGGAGCCGCAGCGGACGCCCCCCGCCCTCAAGGAGCGCGTGACGCTGCCGGCGCTGGGCTATGTGCCCCATATGGGCAGCGCCGTCAGCGCCCGACATGACGCGACGACCGGCTGGTCGCTGGCATCGCCGTTCTCGCCATTCCAGGAAGCGGTCCGGCGCATGGCATCCGATTTCATCGCTTCGGCGCAGCGGCCGCAGATCCTGGCCCTCTGCGGCGCGACGCCCGGTGCAGGAGCGTCGGTGATCGCGCGCGGCTTCGCCGATGCATTGGCGCGCAGCGGCCAGTTGCGCGTGCTCCGCTTCGATGCGAGCCATATTTTGTCAGACGTGGCGCAGCGCCGCGTCGGCCTGGCGCAAACCGCGAAGGGCGGATTGCCGCCGGAATTCGCCATCGACAAGGCATCGAACGGTGCTGCCGATGTGCTGCATCTCGGAATCGCCGACCAGGCCGAGTTTCTCGACCTCGTCGATCGACATATCATCCTCGACGCCCTCACTTATCTGCGGGCGAGCTATGACACCATCGTCATCGACACCGGCAGCCCGGTGAGCGATGCGCAGAGCCAGCGCCTGATCGCATTGGCCGATGCAGCGACCCTGGTATCTGCCGATGTCGCGACGCTGGAGCGCCCCGACGTCGTGCAGGCCGTCGCAGCCCGCCGCAACAAGTTCATCGGCATGATCGCCAACCGTTCGGATCTCGACGTCTATCGCACCGCGCGGGTGAAGGCCGCGGAGGCCGGGCAAGGCCAGAGGGGCGATCCCGCTCCGATGACCGCCCGTCTGGCCGGGTGAGCGGGACAGACCTGGCGGCAACGTCGGGCGCGCCAGCTCTCGCGTGGCCGCATGATCGACGACGGATGTGGAGCGCCATCCTGCGGGTGGCGCTGGTCGTCAACGTGATCGGGGCGTCCAGCAATTTTCACGAACAGATCCTGCCGTCCAAGCTGGCATGGATCCAGCAATCCATCGGCGTGGCGTGCTGGATCGCGATCATCATCGCCGCCCGCGCCGCGCG
>JAPLPC010000101.1 GCA_026400425.1 Hyphomicrobiales bacterium
ACGGTGCAGGACACCGGTTTTACGGCCCGCGTGATCTCCGGCACCGTGTTCGGAGCAACCTCGCCGGTCAAGAATGTGTCGCCGTGGTTCTATGCCGAGGTCAATGCCGCAGCCGGCACCATGTTGCCGCTCGATCCCGACCATGAAGAACGCGCGATCTATGTCGTCGAAGGCGAGATCGAGATCGCAGGCGATCGCCATGAAGGCCCGAAACTGCTGGTATTTCGTCCCGGCGACGCCATCACGGTAAAGGCCCTGCGCGATACCCGCATGATGTTTCTCGGCGGCGATGCGCTGGAAGGCCCCCGGCATCTGTGGTGGAATTTCGTGTCGTCCAGCAAGGAGCGGATCGAACAGGCCAAGCAGGACTGGAAGACCGGCCGCTTCGCCCATGTGCCCGACGAACACGAGTTCATCCCGCTGCCGGAATAGGTCATAACGCCGTCATGGTGAGGAGCGCGACGCGGCAATCCAGAGCCCCAAACGAAGACTGGATTGCTTCGTCGCAATGTCTCCTTGCAATGACGGCGACAACATAATCGGTTCGTAAGAAAGTGCTTTCATGACCACCATGTCCACCAGCGACCTGCCGCTTCCCAAACTCGGCCGTGGCAAGGTGCGCGACATCTATGCCGTCGGCGACGACCGCGTGCTGCTGCTCACCACCGACCGCATCAGCGCGTTCGACGTGGTGATGAATGAGACCATCCCGATGAAGGGCGCGGTGCTGACGCAGATCTCGGCGTGGTGGTTCAACCAACTCGGCGGCGTGGTGCCGCATCACATGATTTCGGCCGATGCCGACGAGATCATCGCCGCGGTGCCCAAACTGCAAGGTCACCGCGATGCGCTGGCCGGCCGCGCCATGCTGTGCCGGCGCACCACCGTGTTCCCGATCGAATGTGTGATCCGCGGCTACATTTCCGGTTCGGCCTGGAAGGAATATGCCGCGTCGGGCACGCTGGCCGGCGAAGCGCTCGATGCCGGATTGCTGGAGAGCCAGAAATTCACCGAGCCGGTATTTAGCCCGGCCACCAAGGCCGAAACCGGCCATGACGAGAACATCACCATTTCCCGCATGCGCGAGATCCTCGGCGACGAGGATGCCTTCACGCTGGAGAGCATGACCCGCGCCGTCTACACCCAGGGCGAGGAGATCGCGCGCGAGGCCGGCATCATCATCGCCGACACCAAATTCGAATTCGGCCGCGAAGCCGACGGCCGTATCATCCTGATCGATGAGGTGATGACCCCCGACAGTTCGCGCTTCTGGGCCGCCGACGCTTATGAGCCGGGCAAGCCGCAGCCGAGCTTCGACAAGCAGCCGCTGCGCGACTATCTCGACGGCGAGCGCAAGGCCGGCCGCTGGAACGGCGAAGCCCCGCCGCCACCCCTGTCTGCCGCGGTGATCGACGCCACCAGCAAGCGTTATCTGGACGCGTATCGGAGACTGACGGGTGAGGAGCTGGTCATCAAATAACCGCGGCATCGCTTTGCGTCGTCCCCGCCAAGCAGGGACGACGCCGGGGCCTTAGATCCCGCTCATCATGATGTATTTGATCTCGACATATTCTTCCATGCCGTGATGCGAACCTTCGCGGCCCAGACCTGATTCCTTGACGCCGCCGAACGGCGCGACCTCGGTGGTGATCAGGCCTGTATTGACGCCGACCATGCCCGACTCCAGCGCTTCCGCCACGCGCCAGACGCGGCCGAGATCGCGAGAATAGAAATAAGACGCGAGCCCGAACGGCGAGGCGTTGCACATGGCGATGACATCGGCCTCGTCCTTGAAGCGAAACACCGGCGCCAGCGGGCCGAAGGTTTCTTCCTGCGACACCAGCGCGTCCCGCTTCACGTTTGCGAGCACCGTCGGCTCGAAGAAAGTACCGCCGAGCGCGTGGCGCTTGCCGCCGGTGACGATGGTGGCGCCGCCCTTCACCGCGTCGGCGATGTGACGTTCGACCTTCTCGACAGCCTTGTCGTTGATCAACGGACCTTGCGTCACGCCCTGCTCGGTGCCGTCGCCGACTTTCATCGCTGCGACCTTCTTCGACAGCTTCTCGACGAACTGATCGTAGATCGCGTCCTGCGCATAGAGCCGGTTGGCGCAGACGCAGGTCTGGCCCATGTTGCGATATTTCGAGACGATGGCGCCGTCCACGGCGGCATCGATATCGGCATCGTCGAACACGATGAAAGGCGCATTGCCGCCGAGTTCGAGACCGAGCTTCTTCA
>JAPLPC010000008.1 GCA_026400425.1 Hyphomicrobiales bacterium
GGTCGCGCGTGACCTGCACCGGCCGTTGCGCCGGCGACAGCAGTTCCAGCACCAGCGGCACCTTGCCCTTGGCGACCGAGGGATGGATGCCAAGGCCGAACAATTCCTGCAGGCGGACGGCGATGGTCGGCCCCTGCTCGGCTTCGTAATCGATGGTCAGCAGACTGCCGGTCGGCGCCTCGAAATGCGTCGGCGCCTCCCTGTCGAGACGCGCGCGCTGATCCCATGGCAGCAGATTCATGACCGCATCGGACAGCTCACCGGCCGCGAGATCCTTCAGCGACGTCTTGCCGAACAGGGCAGGCACGAGCCAGGCCTCGCGCGTATCGATCAACACCTGATCCGAGAGATCGGGCCAGGCATCGCCTTCCGAGGCACGCAGGAACATGACGCGACCACGCCACTGCTGCAGGGCCTTGGACCATGGCAGCCGATCGAGGCCGAGCGCTGCGAGACCGTCGGCGAAAATGCGGGCTGCTGCTTCGGAAGCGACCACCGTCAGCGGTGCTTCGGACAATGTGATCGCATGCAGCGTGCGTTTGCGTCGGCCACGGAGGCTGGTGGAGGCGCGGTCGGATACGGCCGTTCGCCGCCGTGCCGGTGAGTTCACCGACGGCAATGTAAGGCGCTCTGGCCAGCGCAGCGCTCTGCTCGACGGATGCGCCGCGGCCGTTGGCGAGCACGAAACTGCCGTTGCCACGATTTTTGGCGATCCGATCAGGGAAGGCGAAAGCGAGCATGGCGCCGGTGGAGAGGGGCTCGGTAGACGGCGCCGAACGCTTTAATTCCCTCTCCCGCGCAAGGGCGGGAGAAGATTCGCTCTGAACCTGCGCCGCCCAGCGCTGCGCAAGTTGCCGCGCGCTGCCGGCGCGTTGCGAACGGTCTCGGCGGAACTGGTCGAGGCGATGGTTCAGATCGACGCTGTCGCCGCCGAGCCCGCGCTCGGTGACGATGGCGGCAATCTCGGCTGCCTCCTCGCCCTGGCCGAAACGCGCGGAATCCACGATCATGCGCGCGAGCCGCGGCGGCAGCGCCAGCGCGCGCAGCGCCTTGCCCTCATCGGTGATGCGGCCGTCGTGATCGAGCGCGCCGAGTTCGACCAGCAGACTGCGCGCTTCCTTCAACGCGGGCAGAGGCGGCGGATCGAGGAACGTCAATTGCGCGGGATCGCCGACGCCCCATTGCGCGCAATCGAGCAGCAGGGTGGAAAGATCGGCACTGAGAATTTCCGGCTGGGTGTAGGCCGGCAGCGAGGCCGTCTGCGGCTCATCCCACAGCCGATAACAGACGCCAGGCTCGGTACGGCCGGCGCGGCCGCGGCGCTGATCGACGGCGGCGCGCGAGGCACGCACGGTCTCCAGCCGCATCAGGCCGATATCGGGCTCGTAGCGTGGCACGCGGGCAAGACCGCAATCGACGACGATGCGCACGCCTTCGATGGTGAGCGAGGTTTCGGCGATGGACGTCGCGAGCACGACCTTGCGCTGGCCTGCCGGCGCGGGCTGGATGGCCCGGTCCTGGACGGCGGCATCGAGGGCGCCGAACAGCGGCACGATTTCGATGCCCGCGTCCTGCACCCGCTCGGCCAGAAAATTCTGCGTGCGGCGGATTTCGGCGGCGCCGGGCAGGAACGCCAGCACCGAACCAAGGTCGGCACGCAGCGCCGCTGCGATCGCATCGGCCATCTGGCGTTCGATCTGGATATCCGGCTTGCGGCCGAGATAGCGCGTCGTCACCGGGAAGGCGCGGCCCTCGCTGGCGATGACGGGTGCATCGCCCAGCAGCTTTGCGATCCGGGCGCCGTCGATGGTCGCGGACATCACGAGGATGCGCAGATCCTCGCGCAGCCCCACTTGTGCATCACGCGCCAGCGCGAGGCCGAGATCCGCATCGAGCGAACGTTCGTGAAATTCGTCGAACAGCACGGCGCCGACGCCGGTCAGCTCGGGATCATCAAGAATCTGCCGCGCGAAAATGCCTTCGGTCACGACTTCGATGCGGGTTCTGCGCGAAATTTTCGAGGCGAAGCGGACGCGATAGCCGACCGTTTCGCCCGCGCGTTCGCCCAAGGTGCTGGCCATGCGTTCCGCGCTGGCGCGGGCGGCAATGCGGCGCGGCTCCAGCATGATGATCTTTTTGCCGGCCAGCCAGGGCGCATCGAGCAAAGCCAGCGGCACCCGCGTGGTCTTGCCGGCGCCGGGCGGCGCCACCAGCACGGCAGCATTGGCCGCGCGCAGCGCGTCGGCCAGCTCGTCCAGCACGGCATCGATGGGCAGGGATGTCGCGAAAGTCCGGGTCATGACACTCGTATCTGTTAACGCCCATTAACCAGCAGCGAAATCTCGCGCAAGCGTGCCCCTTCGATCGACATTTTCGATGGTGACTGCAAGGCAATCGAAACCGATTGTCCCGATGATACCGTCCAACGGGGCGCCGAGAGGGATCATGATGACCGTCAATGGCACATATGCCGCAGATCGTCCGGCGCTTTCGGGAAGCGCAGCGCAATTCGCACCTGAGCGGATCGACTGGGTCGATTACGCCAAGGGCATCTGCATCGTCATGGTGGTGATGATGCATTCGGTGCTGGGCACCGAACTGGCCGCCGGACAGACCGGCTACATGCATCACCTCGTCGAATTCGCCAAACCGTTCCGGATGCCGGATTTCTTTCTGATCTCCGGCCTGTTCCTCGCGCGGGTGATCGACCGCGACTGGCGCACCTATCTCGACCGCAAGGTGGTGCATTTCCTGTATTTCTATGTGCTGTGGGTCACCATTCAATTTGCCTTCAAGGCGCCCGGATTTGCCGCAGAACACGGGTGGACCTATGTCGCGCAGTTGTATCTGATGTCGTTCATCGAGCCATTCGGCACGTTGTGGTTCATCTATATGCTGCCGGTGTTCTTCGTGCTGACCAAAGCGGCCCGCAACATGCCGCCGCTCGCCGTCTGGATCGTCGCCGCCTTGCTCGAAACGGCGCATATCTCGACCGGCTGGACCATGATCGACGAGTTTTGCGCGCGCTTCGTCTATTTCTATTCGGGCTACCTGTTCGCCCGACAGGTGTTCGCGCTGTCCGATCGCGCCCGCGCAAGGCCGGCTCTGGCGCTGCTTGGTCTGGCCGCATGGGCGATGGTCAATGCCGCGCTGGTCTATGGTGGCTTCAGTGACCTTCCCGTGCTGTCGCTTGTGCTCGGCTTTGCCGGCGCGGTGGCGATCATCGTGGGCGGCACCCTGCTCGCAAAAATGCAGTGGCTGACGTTCCTGCGCTTCTGCGGCGAGCATTCGATCGTGATCTATCTGGCCTTTTTCCTGCCGATGGCGACCTCGCGTGCGGTGTTGCTGAAGTTCAGTCCGTTCGACATCGGCTCCGTCGCGCTGCTGGTCACGATCAGCGGCATCGTCGGCGCGCTGATCATGTGGCGACTGGCGCTGCTGATGCGTGCGAATTTCCTGTTCGAGCGCCCGATGGCGTTCTGGATAGCCCCCAAGGCCAAGCGGGCTGACCTGCAAGCGGCGGAATAGGTCACACCGCCGTTGGCGACGTGCCCTCGTCCAGCTTCACGCCGTTCTTCATGCCCTCGATCTTGGCACGAAAGCCCGCGGCGTCGCCGAAATCGGCAAAACCGACATAATGCGGATGCGGGCCGAGCACGCGTCGCGCATGCTTGATCGGACACCAGTACACCTCCGTACGCGCCGCGACTTCGCGCACGAACGCCGCGACCCCGTTGCAATATGAGCAATAGGCGCAGTTCAGCTTCTCGATCGCATTGAGATAAGCGAGATGATGGCGATCGAACACCAGATAGTCGCGGCGGCGTACCTTGGGGATGCCG
>JAPLPC010000367.1 GCA_026400425.1 Hyphomicrobiales bacterium
CACCGCTAACCGAGGATGTATTTCGGATATCGGACATGATTTCATATGCTATCAAGACCGGTCCGTTTACAAGAGGCTTTAAAAACACACTGTTTTATGACTGGTTGACAGAAAAAGGCGATCGCACGCTCACGCACTTTCGCCCGGGCGAGACCGGAGCTCTCCTACCCAACCCCGCCATGGTCATGATGCTAGGGGCGTTCCGCACTTGTTTTTGCATCATAAACAATGACGACGGGTACCCCGGCTACGTTGGACTACTAGACGATCCATCGCAACTCTGGCGCAGCAACTACCAGGCATACCTTGACCAGCTGCTAAATATGTTTGGAGACAAGGACCAAAACCCACTGCTCTTCGTTAAGTCTGATGGCCCCTACGACCTCCAACTCATGGCACTTGAGCACGGCCGGCACCTCCCAGACAAGCCAATGACACTAACCGAAGTCGCAACTGGAAGACGTTTCAAGCGATGCGTCGACCCATCAACAGCCACCCTCGAGTTGCGAATAGACTCCGAATGGAACGGCGAACTCGTCGAAGCAAGTAAGTCCGCCGACCCAAGCACTCTTTATCAGGCGGCCCCATGAGCGGCTGCGTCTGGTGCGGCTCTTATCACACCCAGGCGTGCCACGTCAAAGACAAAGCCACGTTCACCGACGACAGGCCCCACGACTTCCACAACATTGTAGCCCTATGCAGCGCCTGCCATTACCACTACTTTGATCAGCGGAAAATGGGATTTGGTCCTTCATGTAACTTTATAATTGTGCTTCACTGCGTCACTTTTAAGAGATGGGAGGTTCGCGAGCCCAAGAGTGCCATCTACATAAACGACGACTACATATCGTGGAAGAACAAGCGATTGCACATGCTACTCAGGGCAGAACTCAGAAAGCTCCTAAGACCGCGGCCGAGTCAGTCTGGTTAAACACATGCCTAGATTCAGCACCGTTGTTTCCTCCAGAGAAACGGTCACCCCAGGCTAAACATCGACTAGCCATCGTCGCACAAAGGCCGATATCGTTTTTGTCTCAGTTCCAGAAGCGAGGTAGCCAAGCCCTCGCGTTACGTGCGCACGAAGCACCCCAGCACATTCTGCTTCAAGACCTTCGCCCTCGCGATGCAGTTGCATACCCAAGAGAGCTGCTATCACTCCCCCCAAATCGCCGACCAACACCTTCCAAGCAATCTCCACCCCGCCTTCCGATGCCTCCGGTGGCAAGACCGGCCTTGTTGGCTCCCGCAGCGAGACGAACAGGGCCCATCGGCAGATGATGTTCCAGTGTTCGATGCCAGTGACTCGCTTGATCTTGATGAGGTTATCGCGACTCTGCTTCCCCAGTCGTAGTGTTTCACACGGTGGCTTCATGATTGACGAAATACCCAGTAGTAATTGATGTGGCGCCGTTATTGTCGTCGTGGGACAAGATGTATTCCCGGCTGACTGAGGATTTAATTGATCGGTAGTAGTCACCCGCAATCTCCTCGTCGGTCGATAGCAAAATGACCTGATGCGATGCGTGCGGGAAATAGCCTTCGACCAGACGGCCTCTGTGCTGCGAATCCAGCCGACCTAGAGGCGTGTCGATGATTGTTGGGATTGGCCTACCCGCGGCCCGGGCGAGGCCCCACAGCAACGCAGTGGCCAAGAGCTGCCTCTCGCCTGCCGAGAGCCGATCGAACGGCAACGCGACTCCTTGCAGCTGCCAAAGCACAACCTCGAACGACACAGGATCAATAGACAGGGAGTGGATCAGCCGTTTCTTACGAAGCAGGGACCGAAAGGCTTCAAGGACCAGCGTTTCGATCGTTGTGATATGGCGACGCACGACGCCCAGCCGAAAGTCATCGAGAGTCTGCCGTACTTTTTTTGAATGCTTGAGTATGCGGGGGCGTGAGTCTTCGCCATGCCGCGCATCCAGACCAGCCTCCGAGATCTTCTGGATGGAGTCGTCTAGTTCTTCCGAGCGACGGCGGGCGGCCTGGTACCTCACCGACGCACCGTCCAGCTCCGCAGCCTTAGCATCGGTTTCTGCCGTGGTGGCAGCGATTTGGGCTAGAACATCCGTAACGGAATCTTGCTCGGGGGCCCTGGAGAGCTCGGCCTCCAGTCGCAACAGCCGCTCTTCTGTACCGGAAATCTTGGCTAGCAGTGCCTGCGATTGACTGACGCATTCGGGCAAAGCGAGTGCCTGCAGTGTTCTCAGATGGTCGGCTAGACCGCCATCAGCCCCAAGGATTGCCTCCACCTGTAGCCCAACGTGCCGGTCCGCTCTATCTCTTTCTAAGAGAGCAGAAACTCGATCGACCGCCGTTTTGGCTTGGTCGTCCTCCCGCAATGAGGCCAAGACGTGCTCATCCCTTTCAGCCAACGTATCTAGCAGCAACATATCCCGAGCCGCTCTAGCCTCTTTCCCGGCTTGTTCGACGGCTGCCTCTAACTCGGTGCGAAGTGTTCGCTGCTGGCCCTCGAGTTCTTGTAGCCTCTCGAGCACAAGGCCCCCGCGGGAATGGAACTCGGCTTGCCGTTGGGCAAGTTCCTTCTTCAGACGGCCCAGATCATTGGAGAGCTCGGCTCGCTTCTGAACCAGCGACTCTTCGAGCGCATCATTTGCCGTTTTTTCTGTCGTGAGAATTTTTAGGCGAGCTGTTGCAGCGCCGTCCAAAGCAGACGCCTGCTTGCGTCGCTCAAGCGCTTTGAGATCGTCCGCAAGCCGGTCGACAAGATCGAGACCGCGGAGCGAATTGACGGCGGCGCCGAGAATCGCGGCGGCACTAGACTGCTCTGCAAGAGCGGCGATCTGCTCGCCATCGAAGAAAAAGAGATGGGAGATGCTCGATGGCAGATACGTGTCGACGATCTCGTCCCAGTGCTCCGTGAAGATCGAATCTGGATTGCCGTTGACAGCGACACTCAATTCCTCCGTCACACCCTTTGATCCATCACGCCATGATCTAGTCACGGAGAAACGAGTCAGCTTCCCTGTCAGCACCTTGGTGAAGTCCAGTTGGATCTCAGCCCATTCACCTGGGCGGGCATCTCGGTTGATCGACGCGGCGAGATAGTCCTTGTAGCCAAGCCGGCCTCTGTTCGAGAGCCTTGCTCGTGCCCCGTACAAGGCGAGTTGAAACGCGTCGAGCAGCGTTGTCTTCCCACCACCGTTCAGGCCACCGAAGAGAATAATCGGTTTACCCACGAACGGCGTGAGCACCGCCTCGTGTGTCCCACGGTAGACGCCGTAATTCTTAATCTGGATTCGATCTAGGATCATATGCGGTCATCTCCGTTATCGAACAGCGTCGGCTCGGCGCCACGACGCCTTCGATCGGCTAGTTCCTTTTTCGCTCCTGCGGCGGCATTGGCCCGCGCGATCGCATCCTCAGCGTTGTCATAAAAATGTTTGGAGAATGACTTCTCCAGCTGTTCGAACAGGCCCGCTCGGCGGGCAGCGTTGCGCTGCTGCCGGGTGAGACTCAGCAGCTCTCGCATGAGCTCATAATGCAGCCTGTCGTCCCCACACAATTGCCGTAGGTGATTCATCTCTGCGGCACCGAGAACAACGTCTTCGTCCATCGACTCCCCTGGGAGCTGCTGGCCGGTGGCTTGTTCGTAGATGCCCGGCAGAGAGTCTTCCAGTTCATGCTTGTCCACAACCCAGATCCGTCGGATTTCAGCGAGCTCATCGAGCGACACTAGCTCGATCCCAGCGACATCGGAAGGGCCGTGCTTTCGTATGTAGGTCTGGGCATTCAACAGCATGCGTAGCCATTTTTCCCGGTTGGCTTGCGTGTAGGGTCCCGGCACCGGCGCCCCTGTCGCCATGACCTGGACTGCCCCCGTCATCCGGCGGAAGTCGCGGAGGTGACGATCACCGCCTTCCTCGGAATCCGCCGTCGATGCCCGGAAATCCAACGCGTTGCGCAAATCCAGCAGCGGCTGCATCCATTCTTTGTCGGCGTCGTTCTGAATCATCGCCGTCATCGACTTGTCCTGCTCAACGAGCGTGCACACCCAGCAGCCGAATCTCGAGTCCCCACAGCTGGGCGTCGAGTCATCCACCACGAGCGGGCATTC
>JAPLPC010000097.1:0-4197 GCA_026400425.1 Hyphomicrobiales bacterium
GCCTCGCGCCGCTGCTTGCTGCCGAGCACACGGTGGATGTGGAGCCCAATCCCGCCGAGGCCTTGTTTCACGCCGCAGAGGGCAACTACGATCTGTTGATCGTGTCGCTCAGCCTCGAGAATTTCGACGGTCTGCGATTGTGCAGCCAAGCGCGTTCCCTGGAGCGCACGCGACAGATTCCGATCCTCGCCATCGCCGACCTCGACAACAATACGCGGCTGCTGCGCGGCCTTGAGATCGGCGTCAACGACTATCTGACCCGTCCGGTTGACAAGAACGAGTTGATGGCTCGCGCGCGCACCCAGGTGCGCCGCCGCCGCTACACCGATCATCTGCGCGACAACGTCCAGCACTCCATCGAAGCGGCGATCACCGACGGGCTTACCGGCCTGCACAATCGCCGCTACATGGAGAGCCACCTGCAGACCTTGGCAGAGCAGGCGGCCACACGCAGCAAGCCGCTGGCGCTGATGATTCTCGACATCGATCATTTCAAATCGATCAACGACAACCACGGCCACGACTGCGGCGACGATGTGCTGCGTGAATTCGCCGTGCGCATTCGCAAGTCGATCCGCGGCATCGATCTCGCCTGTCGTTATGGCGGTGAGGAGTTCGTCATCGTGATGCCGGAAACCGACATGCATGTCGCCAGCATGGTGGCGGAACGTCTGCGGCGCTCCATCGCCGGGGAACCGTTCGCCATCGACCGCGGCAACAAGCGCATCGGCGTCACGATCTCGGTCGGTCTGGCGACGCTGGAGAAAAAAGGCGAGCCGATCGCCGACGTGCTGAAGCGCGCGGATGTCGCGCTGTACCGCGCCAAGCACGACGGCCGAAATCGCGTGGTTTCAGCCGCGGCGTAGGCGCTCTTGTCCTTCCTCATTCGCTTCGCTCCGGGAAGGGACATCATCAGTAACTCAGTCTCATCACCCAACGAAAAACGGCGCCTTGCGGCGCCGTCAAAATCCGTCAGCTGTTGAAACCAGAGCTTACTTGATCTTGGCTTCCTTGAACTCGACATGTTTGCGCGCGACCGGGTCATACTTCTTCTTGACCATCTTGTCGGTCATGGTGCGCGAGTTCTTCTTGGCGGTGTAGTAGAAGCCGGTGTCCGCGGTGGAAACGAGCTTGACCTTGATGGTGACCGCTTTGGCCATGGTGGAACCTCTGAATGTCAGGAATCGGGTGACAGCCAGAGAACTGGCCGTGTTGGCGCGCAACCTAGCCTCGAACGCCCCAAAGTCAAGGTTTTCCGCGGCGGTAAATCCGTCGATTTCCGCCTTTTAGCCCGGAAAGAAGCGGCTTCCGGGCCGCGGCAGCCCGAGATTCTCGCGCAACGTGCGACCTTCATAGGCGGTGCGGAAGATGCCACGTCGCTGCAGTTCCGGGATCACGCGATCGACGAAGTCGTTCAACCCCTCCGGCAGGTAGGGAAACATGATGTTGAACCCGTCAGAGGCTTCGGTTTCCAGCCATTCCTGCATCTCGTCGGCAATGGTCTGGGGCGTTCCCACGAAGGCCGAGCCGGCATAGCCGCCGAGCCGTTGAGCGAGCTGGCGCACGGTCAGATTCTCCCGGCGCGCCAGCGCGATGACGCGCTCGCGGCCGCTCTTGGAGGCGTTGGTTTCGGGGATGTGGTTTGGTAGCGGCGCATCGGGATCGAAGCCGGACGCGTCGGTGCCGAGATTGATCGACAGCGAGGCGATGGCATTGGCGTAATGCACCTTGCTGTCGAGCACAGCGCGCTTCTCTTTGGCTTCCTCCAAGCTGTCGCCGACCACAACGAAAGCGCCGGGCAGGATTTTGAGATGATCGGGGTTGCGGCCGAGCTTCGCCATCCGGCCCTTGATGTCGGCATAGAGTTTTTGCGCATCGCCGATCGGGCCGCCACCGGTGAAGACGGCTTCCGCGGTTTCCGCTGCCAGTTGCTTGCCGTCCTCGGACGCACCGGCCTGCACGATCACCGGCCAGCCTTGCACGGGGCGGGCGATGTTGAGCGGGCCGCGGACCTTGAAATGGGTGCCGTTGTGATCGAGCACATGCATCTTGTCTGGATCCATGTAGATGCCGCTCTCGGGATCGCGCGGGAAGGCATCGTCCGCGAAGGAATCCCACAGGCCGGTGACGACGTCGTAGAACTCGCGCGCACGTTTGTAGCGCTCGGCATGCTCCATGTGATCGTCGAGGCCGAAATTCAGAGCCGCATCGGGATTCGAGGTCGTGACGATATTCCAGCCGGCGCGGCCGCCCGAAATGTGATCCAGCGAGGCGAACCGGCGCGCCACATGATACGGCGCATCAAAGGTCGTCGAGCCGGTGGCGACCAGGCCGATATGGTCGGTGACCGCAGCAAGCGCCGACAGCAGCGTAAAAGGCTCGAACGAGGTGACCGTGTGGCTGCGCTTCAACGCCTCGACCGGCATGTTCAGGACGGCAAGATGATCGGCCATGAAGAAGGCATCGAACTTGCCGGCCTCCAGCTTGCGGATCATCTGCTTCATCAGCGGAAAATTGAAATTGGCATCCGGCACCGCGCCGGGATAGCGCCACGCGCCGGTGTGGATCGACACCGGCCGCATGAACGCGCCGAGCTTCAATTGCCGTTTCGCCATGATCGCTGCCTCGTGCTGTCAGTCGCCGAAAGCTAAGCATGCAACCGCGCGAAAGCAGCAGCATATCACGAGAAGATTATTCCGATTGTGCGCGCGACGGCAGGCGTTTTTATCGCCGCCATTCCGGGGCGGCTGCGCCATTTGCGCAGACGAACCCGGAATGACGAGAAGGACCGATCAGGCCGGGATCAGATCCATCTGCATCTTGCCACTATACCAGTGAAAGAACGGCAGCGGTGCATCATGGCTGAGCGGCCCCTGTGCCAGGCGCTTCTGCAGCTGGTTGAGCACGTTCTTCGTCATCGCATGGGCATCGGCCAGATGCGGCGAGCCGAGTTCGACCCACACCAACTCTACCAACTCAGCGTCCGCATGAATGACGCCTTCGACTCGATGGGCAATCGCCGAGGCGTCGGCGGTGAAGAAGCGGGTATCGAAGCGCTTGATGCGGCCCGGAGGCGTGATCGCGCGTGCAATCAGGAAAAGGCCAGACAGATCGGGCAGCAGGCCGGCGTTGCTGAAGGCTTCCCAGGGGCCGGGCAGCTTCTTGCCGTTGCCATCGGCCTTGCAGCCAAGACACAGACCGGTTTCCTCGCAGGCTTCGCGGATGGCGGCAATCGCCAGCGCGCGCGCACGCGAGGGGGGCGTCTTCGGGCTGCCCTTCATCAAATTGGCGAGCAGCTCGGGCGGCAGTGGCGCCGACACCGGAATCTTGTTGTCGGTCTTGTCGACGCTGCCTCCGGGAAACACGAATTTGCCCGGCATGAACACCACTTTGTCATGACGTTTGCCCACCAGCACCTTGGGGATGGGGCCGGAGCGATCGACCAGCATCAGAGTCGCCGCATCACGCGGGCGCTTGTAGGGATGGTGGTCGGCTTCTTTGCCGATCTCGACCTTGTTGACGTCAACCACGTCGCTCATTCCGTCTCCTAGAATTTTCTTATTGGCTGCTTGAGAGACGGCGATCGTATCAGTCGGCGGGGCCGTCGCCAAACCCGTGCATGCGAAATGCCCACTGCAATCCAACCACGGCGCCCTTGATCGGCTGCAGCAGAAGCAGCGATGCAGCCAGCGTCAGCGGCAGATAGATCGCCAATTGCAGCGCGACCGACGGCGAGTAATTGGTTTCGATCCAAAGTGCGATCGGCACCACGATATGGCCGACGATGACGATCACGAGATAAGCGGGGAGATCGTCGGCGCGGTGGTGCGAAAAATCCTGGCTGCAGTGATCGCAGTGATCGGCGGTCTTGAGGAAGGCGCGAAACAGCTTGCCTTCACCACAGTTCGGGCAGCGGCAGGCAAAGCCGCGCTTCATCGCAGTCCACACATTGCGCCGGGCGGTGGGATCCAGCGCATTGGTCCAGGTCTTGGTCTTCGGCGTGCTCAGCGTCATCATGACTTGCCTCTTTAAGAGTTGCCTAGCTTCGGCTTGCCGCCCGTGCTGCGGGAGGCGCGACCGGCATTGGCCAGTGCCTTCTTGGCTTTGTCCTTCACCCGTGCGTTCTTGCCGGGCTTCGGTTTCTTCGACGACTTGAACTTCGCCGTGTGCGGACGCAGCTTGCGATCGTCAGCGCCA
>JAPLPC010000097.1:4236-21459 GCA_026400425.1 Hyphomicrobiales bacterium
CGCCATTGCTGCGGCCTGAATCACTTCGACCTGCATCGCGTCGTCCCTGCCGGGGTGCAGCATTGCCCTCGGACAGCATTTCAAACCGCAGTGCGCCCGCGACGGGGGCTGCTTCGACCAGCCGGACATCGACGACATCGCCGAGCCGATACATCGCTCCCGAGCGCGTGCCGATCAGTGCGTGCCGGGCTTCGTCGTAGTTGAAGTATTCCGAGCCCAATGTTCGGATCGGTATCAGGCCATCGGCGCCGGTCTCGGTCAATCGGACAAAGAGTCCAACCTTGGTGACGCCGGAAATCCGGCCCTGGAAACTGGCACCGATCTTGTCGGCGAGGAAATGCGCGATCAGCCGGTCCGACGTCTCGCGCTCGGCTTTCATGGCCCGCCGCTCGGTGGCCGAGATTTGTGCCGAAATCTCTGCCAGCGTCTCCGGCGTCTCCGTCTCCGGCAGCGCGCCTTCGCCGAGCCCGAGCGCGCGGATCAGCGCACGATGCACGATCAGATCGGCGTATCGCCTGATCGGCGATGTGAAATGCGCGTAGCGCCGCAGGTTGAGGCCGAAATGGCCGTAATTCTCCGAGGTATATTCCGCCTGAGCTTGCGAGCGCAGCACCACTTCGTTCACCAGCGGCTCGGAGTCGTGTCCCTTGAATTGCGCCAACACCCGGTTGAACACCGAAGGCCGCAGCGCGCCTGCTTTTGTGAACGGCGTATCGAGCGTCTTGAGGAATTCCGCGAGGTTGTGAACCTTCTCGACGGTCGGCTCGTCATGCACACGATAGATAAGCGGCAAGCCCTTTTTTTCAAGCATCTCCGCCGCCGCGACATTGGCGAGGATCATGAACTCTTCGATCAGTTTATGTGCGTCGAGCCGCTCCGGCACGATGACGCGATCGACGGTGCCGTCCTTTTTGAGCAGGATCTTTCGTTCGGGGATTTCAAGTTCCAGCGGACTGCGTTCGTCGCGTGCCTGCTTGACCAGCGCATAGGCGGTGTAGAGCGGCTTCAGGATCGGATCGAGAATGGGGCCGGTAATATCATCCGGCTTGCCGTCCATCGCCGCCTGCGCCTGCGCGTAGGAGAGCTTGGCCGCCGAGCGCATCAGGATGCGGTGGAACGAGTGCGAGACCTTGCGGCCGTCCTCGTCGATCACCATCCGCACCGCCAGCGCGCCGCGCGGCTCGCCGGGCACCAGTGAGCACAGATCGTTGGAAATGCGTTCCGGCAGCATCGGGACGACGCGGTCGGGGAAATATACCGAGTTGCCGCGCTGAAGCGCATCGGTGTCGAGCGCCGAGCCGGGCCGCACATAGAAGGCGACGTCGGCGATGGCCACGGTGACGATCATGCCGTCCGGGTTGTCGGGATCGACTTCCGCATAGACGGCGTCGTCGTGATCTTTGGCATCCGGCGGATCGATGGTGATCAGCGGAACCTCGCGCCAGTCCTCGCGGCCCTTCAGGGCAGCGGGCTTGGCCGCCTCGGCTTCCTGCAACGCGCTGCGTGAGAACGCCTGCGGGATGTCGTGCATATGGATGGCGATCATGCTGACCGCCTTTTCCGACGACAGCGAGCCAAGCCGCTCCTTCACTTTGCCGGAGCCGAGCCCGTAACCGCGCGTGCGAATGAGATCGACACTGACGAGGTCGCCGTCCTCGGCGCCATTGGCATCAGAAGCGGCGATGTTGAGTTCGCGTCCGGCCTGTTTCTTGTCGACGGGGATCATCCGCCCGCCGCCATTCGGCAGCGCGCGATAGATGCCGAGCAGGCGCGTGCGCGCGCCATCGAGCACCTTGATGACACGGCCGCGATAGACCGCTGTGTCCTCGTCGTCCTCGATCTTCTCGATCCGCACCAGCGCGCGCTCGCCGACGCCGGCCGCGGTGCCGGGCAGGGGGCGGCGCGCGGTGTGGATGCGAATACGCGGCGGTTTGCCGTCGGCCTCGTCCCACTCAACCGGCGTGGCGATCAATTCGCCATCGGCATCGCGGGTGATGATCTCGACCAGCACCGTCGCGGGCAGCGCTTTTGGCTCGCGGACTTCGTTGCCCTTCTTGGCGATGGCGCCTTCGGCTGCGAGTTCGCGCAGCACGCGCTTTAATTCGACGCGCGCAGCATTCTTCAGGCCGAATTCTCGCGCGATCTCGCGGGTGCCGATCTTGCCGGGATAAGCGCGTATGAACGCGATGATGGCATCCCTCGACGGAAAGCCGGCGTCACCTGATGTGTCGCGTATTCTGGCAGGTCTCTTGGCCACAACTACCCGTTCTTGCTTGCGCTCTTTTTGGCGGCCGTTTTCTTGGCAGGCGCCTTCTTGGCTGGCGGCGGCGGTCTCGGTCTTCGGCTTGACGGCCTTCTTGGCGACGGCCTTCTTGGCCGGCTTGTCACTGGCATCGGTGGAAGGGCCGGCTTTTGTCGCAGCCTTCTTTGGAGCCGCCTTTTTCTTGGCGACCTTCTTCACCTTGCCGCCACCCTTGGCTGCGCGCTCGTCGAGCAGCGCGATGGCGTCGGCGACCGTGATGGTGTCCGGCGTCTTGTCGCTCGGGATCGTCGCATTGACGCCGCCGGCGGTGACATAGGCGCCGTAGCGGCCGTTCTTCACGGCGATGCCGCCGAGGGCCGGATGCTCGCCGAGCGGCTTGCCGGGATCGGCGCCGAAGCGGCGACCCGATGGCCCTTTGGCGATCTTCTCGGCGATCAGCGTCACCGCGCGGTTGAGCCCGATGTCGAACACCTCGTCGCCGGATTCCAGGCTGGCATAAGTCTTTTCATGCTTCACGAACGGCCCGAAGCGGCCGAGGCCGGCCGTGATCGGCTCGCCGGTCTCCGGATGCTTGCCGATCTCGCGCGGCAGCGACAGCAGCTTCAGCGCCATGTCGAGTTCGACATCGCCGGGCGATGTATTCTTCGGAATACCCGCACGTTTCGGCTTCTCGCCTTCCTCGTAATTCTTGGCATCGCCGAGCTGGATGTAAGGCCCGAACCGTCCGGCTTTGACGGCAACCTCGAAACCCGTATTCGGATCTTCGCCCAGCACGCGATCCGCCGTCGTAGCGCTGTCGGCAGCGAGCGGGCGCGTATGGCGGCATTCCGGATAGTTCGAGCAGCCGACAAAGGCGCCGAACTTGCCGGCTTTCAAATTAAGACGACCGGTGCCGCAGGTCGGGCACTGGCGTGGATCGCCGCCATCTTCGCGGGCCGGATAGATGTGCGGGCCGAGCATGTCGTCAAGCACATCGAGTACCTGAGCGACGCGCAGGTCCTTGATGTCGTCGACGGCACCGATGAAGCCGGTCCAAAACGCGCGCAGCACGTCCTTCCACGACACTTCGTTGTTCGAAATCTTGTCGAGGTCTTCTTCCAGCGAAGCCGTGAAATCATACTCGACATAACGCGCGAAGAAGTTTTCGAGGAACGCGACCACGACACGGCCCTTGTCCTCGCCATACAGGCGCTTCTTCTCGAGCTTCACATAGCCGCGCGCTTTCAGCACATCGAGGATCGACGCATAGGTCGAGGGCCGGCCGATGCCGAGCTCTTCCATGCGCTTCACCAGCGATGCTTCCGAGAAGCGCGGCGGGGGCTCGGTGAAATGTTGGGTGACGGCGAGGTTCTGCTTCTGCAGCGCTTCGCCCACGCTCATGGCGGGCAGACGGCGTGAATCCTCGTCGTCGGCGTCGTCGTCCTTGCCTTCCTGATAGACGGCCAGGAAGCCGTCGAACTTCACCACCTGGCCGGTGGCGCGCAACTCCAGCAAGCGCGCGCCCGCTTTGGCTGAAATGTCCACGGTGGTGCGCTCCATCTCGGCCGACTCCATCTGGCTGGCGACGGTGCGCATCCAGACGAGTTCGTAGAGACGGTACTGATCGCTATCGAGCCGCGCCTTCAGGCTGGCCGGGCGGCGTGCCATGTCGGTCGGGCGGATCGCTTCATGCGCTTCCTGCGCATTCTTGGCCTTGCTGGTATATTGGCGCGGCGCATCCGGCACATATTGCTTGCCGTAATCCTCGCCGATGACGCTGCGCGCCTGCGTGATCGCGGACCCGTCGATGGTGACGCCGTCGGTTCGCATATAGGTAATCAGACCGGTGGTCTCGCCGCCGATATCGATACCTTCATAGAGCCGCTGCGCGATGCGCATCGTATGCGCCGGCGCGAATCCCAATTTGCGGCTGGCTTCCTGCTGCAGCGTCGAGGTCGTGAACGGCGCCTGCGGATTGCGGCGTGCCGGCTTGGCATCGACGGTGGTGACCGAGAACGCCGCAGCGTCGATCGCCTTCTTGAAATCTTCGGCTTCCGCGCCGGTGCCGATATCGAGACGCTGGATCTTCTTGCCGTCGGCGCCGACGAGGCGGGCCTCGAAACTGTCGCCGCGCGGCGTGGTCAGCGTCGCGACCAGCGACCAGTATTCGCGCGGGATGAACTTTTCGATTTCCTGCTCGCGGTCGCAGACCAGGCGCAGCGCCACCGACTGTACGCGGCCGGCCGAACGTGCCCCCGGCAGTTTGCGCCACAGCACGGGAGAGAGCGTGAAGCCAACCAGATAATCGAGCGCGCGGCGCGCCATATAGGCATCGACCAGCGCGCCATCGATCTCGCGCGGATTGTTCATCGCGTCGGTGACGGCCTGCTTGGTGATCGCATTGAACACCACGCGCTCGATCTTCTGATCCTTCAGCGCGCGCTTCTGCTTCAAGACTTCCAGCACGTGCCAGGAGATCGCTTCGCCCTCGCGATCAGGGTCGGTCGCGAGAATGAGCTTGTCGGCGTTCTTGCAGGCCTTGGCGATGTCGTTGAGCCGGCTGTTTGCCTTGGGATCGATCTCCCAGATCATCTGGAAGTCGGCATCAGGATCGACCGAGCCGTTCTTTGCGGGCAGGTCGCGAACATGGCCGAACGACGCCAGGACTTCGTAGTCCTTGCCCAGATACTTGTTGATCGTCTTGGCCTTGGAAGGCGACTCCACGATGACGAGATTCATGATTTTCCAATAACTTAACGGGGGAAATCGGCGGCTGCGCACGGGAGTCGCGCCGTCCGTTTCGCGGCGAACATGGGTGCGAAGGGGGCCCGTGTCAAATCGGGGATTGTGACGGGGCGATCAGAGTTGCACGCCACCCATTACTAGTGGTTGTAATATTCAACTTATGAGTGTTATCGTCTGCTTCTGATGGTGGTTGGAAGATACCGGACGGGTGCATGACGTTTGAAGGCGATGACGATCTGCCGATCGGTGATGGCGGCCCGGCCGAGGCCGCGCACTATATAAAGGGTGCGGTCCATGACCTCGCTGGCCTGGCCCGACGGCATCGGCTCGATCTGCTCGCCTACCTGCTCGATATGGCCCATCTGGAGGCCGAGGAGCGGCTGCGGTTGCGGCTGCGGGCACTGACCTCTATCTCCGTCAGTAAAGATCGGGACAACAGGCAGCAGCCTGATTAGAGCATCGACACCAGCCCGCCGCCATGTCGCTCCAGGCGTCCCGCCAGTTCGAGCTCCAGCAGAACCACCCGCACAGTGGTGGGCGACACCTTGGCCAGCCGGATGAGATCGTCGATGCCGACGGGGCTCGGCCCCAGCAATCCGATGATGCGGCTGCGATCGCCATCGTCCGGCTCGTCGAACGACATTTCGTCCTCCGCTTCGCGGCTCGGCAACTCGATCGGCCGTTCCATGATCGGCGCCACCGCATTGATGATGTCGAAGGCTTCGGTCACCAGGGTCGCGCCTTGCTTGATCAGCCGGTTTTTTCATCCCATACACGGGCGGCCATCCGCGCCGTAATCAGCGAGCCCGAACGCTCTGCGGCTTCGATCACGACGACTCCGAGCGCGGCACCGGAGATCAGCCGGTTGCGGCGAGGAAAGTCCTTGGCGCGCGGGACGTGACCGAGCGGCATTTCCGAAATGGCCCCACCGACAGCAAGCAGGTCGTCCAGTAAGTCGACATGTTCGGCCGGATAGATGCGCTCGTGTCCTCCGGCCAGCACGGCGACGCTGCCGAAGGCGGCGCTGGCCTGATGCGCGGCGCGATCGATGCCGCGAGCGAGGCCTGAGATGATGACGAATTCCGCATCCGCCAACTCGCGCGACAGCTTCTCGGCAAATTTCAAGCCTGCACCGGAGGCGTTGCGCGAGCCGACGATGGCAATCATCGGCCGCGCCATCGCGTCGGTGTTGCCGCGCAAGCCGAGCAGCGGTGGCGCATCGTCGATGGCCGCGAGCCGTGGCGGATAACCGGCCTCTCCGGGAGCGACCAGCAGCGCGCCGATCCGGCGACTACGCGCGATCTCCTGATCGGCCTCGTCGATGCTACAGATACGGCCCGAGCGCATCGCGCCGCCACGCTGGGCGAGGGTGGGCAGCCGCTCCAACGCCGAGCGTGCACTGCCGAACTGGTTGATCAGCGCCCGAAAGGTTCGCGGGCCAACATGGTCGCTGCGGATCAGCCGCAACCAATCGCGGCGTTGCTCGTCGGTCAGGCGGGTCGGTGCCTTGGCTGGATCCTTGGCTGTATTGGCTGGGTCGATCAAGCTGCGCTCCCCGGCGTCAGTCTACCCAACTTAAGGATGCATTCAATTGACATTCGCACTTAAGGTGCGACAGTAGGGTCAAGCCCGTCTGGCTTGTGTTCAGTGATGGCAATGCTGTGGGACGTAAATAACTTCCAGCGACCCGGCGCTTCGAGCAATGTCGCCGTCGGGCGTGAGTTCGAGGCCGCCGCGCTGCTGTTTTTCCACTCCGAAGGCGTCATGCTGGCGCCGAATTACTCGGTGCCACTGGGCCATCGGTCTTTCCGCAAGAAGCGCTTCGATCTCGGCAGCGCCAGTCCGCGCATCATCGTGGAATGCAAATCCTATACATGGACCGTGTCCGGCAACGTGCCCTGCGCCAAAATCCGCGGGCTGAACGAGGCGATCCTGCATTTCAGTGCAGCGCCGCGTGACTATCGCAAGATCCTGTTCGTGCTTCGTCACCTGCATCCGCGATCGCGCGTCAGCCTGATCTCGCACTACATCAAATGCCACGGCCATCTGGTCGGGCCCGGCGTGGAGATCTGGGAATACGATCTGCCCGCAAGGCAGGGCACGCGGGTGTTCTAGTTCTCTGCCGTCATTGCGAGGAGCGGAGCGACGAAGCAATCCAGAAGCCAAGTGAAGAAAGACTGGATTGCTTCGCTGCGCTCGCAATGACGGCGAATGATCACTTCTTTCCGATCTTGCCTTCGGTGCCGTTCGTTAGCCGCTTGATATTTTCGCGGTGCATGAACCACAGCAGCACCGTCAGTACGGCGCCGAGGATCGCGAGGTGAGGGGCCTTCATGTACCACAAGAACATCGGCGTGATCGCACTGGCGGTCAGGGCTGCGAAGGACGAGTAGCGCGAGGTCAGCGCGGTGGCGAGCCAGGCGATGCAGCCGCCGACGATGACGATGGGCGCGAGAGCGCTCACGCGGCGCGAACTACCGCCCTTGAAGCCGAGCCAGATCGGAAACAGATGGCCCAGAAATGCCGCGGACGCGGCGATCATCGCCGGAATCGGGCCGCCCAGCATGCCCATGATGACGACAGGGACGGTGCCTTTCAGCGCGTCGCAGATCAATGTTGCGGCGGCGAGGCCTTTGCGGCCGGTGCGCAGCACATTGGTGGCGCCGATATTGCCGGATCCAATGCCGCGGATGTCTTCGGTGCCGGCAAATCGCGTGATCAGCAGGCCAAACGGAATCGAGCCCAGCAGGTAGCCGAACGCGGCGGCCAGAATATAAAGCGGGTTCATGATCGTCCTTTAGACGTGCTCATAGACGGTGCGCCCGCCAACGATCGTTCGGATCACGCGGCCGCTGAAGCGCGCCTCGTCGAACGGCGTGTTCTTGCATTGCGATTTCAGATCGGCGGGATCCAGCACCCATGGCACGTCGATGTCGATGACGATGACGTCGGCAACGGAGCCGGCGCGCAGCGTGCCGCCGGGCAGGCCGAGCAGTTCGGCCGGGCGGGTGGACATCGCACGAATGAGTTGTGTCAGGGTGAGTTCGCCGTTGTGCAGCAGGCGCAGGCCGGCCGACAGCATGGTTTCGAGGCCGATGGCGCCGGGCTCGGCTTCCGCGAATGGCAGCCGCTTGGTTTCGACGTCCTGCGGATTGTGATCGGACATGATGACATCGATCAGGCCTGATGCCACCGCATCCACCAGCGCGCGGCGATCCTCCTCGACGCGCAGCGGCGGTGACAGTTTCAGATAGGAGCGATACGGACCGATATCGTTCTCGTTCAGCGTCAGGTGATTGATCGACGCCGAGGCCGACACACGCAGGCCTGCATCGCGCGCGCGCTTCAAAATCTCGATGGACTCGCTGCAGGTGATAGAGGCGGCGTGATAACGCCCGCCGGTCAGCGCCACCAGTCGCATGTCGCGTTCCAGCATGACGGCTTCCGCGGCGGTCGGGATGCCGGTCAGGCCGAGCCGCGACGCGCGCTCGCCTTCATTCATCACGCCTTCGCCAACCAGCGCGGGGTCTTCTGTGTAATGCACGATCAACGCATCGAAGTCGCGCGCGTAAGTCAGCGCACGGCGCATTACCTGGGCATTGGTGACGCTCTTGTCCCCATCGGTGAATGCGACGGCACCGGCGGCGCGGAGCAGGCCGAATTCGGTCATCTCCTGGCCGCCGAGCCCTTTGGTCAATGCGGCCATGGGGTGGATGTTGACGATGGCGGTATCGCGCGCTCGGCGCAGCACGAAGTCGACGGTGGCGGAATTGTCGATCACCGGAGAGGTGCCGGGCTGGCAGACGATCGTGGTGATGCCGCCGGCCGCGGCCGCATGGCTCGCCGAGGCAAAGCTTTCGCGGTGGCTGGCGCCGGGCTCGCCGACGAAGGCGCGCATATCGATCAGGCCGGGCGCCACCACCTTGCCGGCGCAATGGATGACCTCGGTGCCCTCGGGCACGCCGGCGCTGCCGATGCCGCGTTTGGCATCGCGGATCACGCCATCGACGATCAGTACGTCGCCGGTGGTGTCGAGATTTTGCGACGGATCGATCAACCTTGCATTGGCGAGCAGGAGGGGGCGGCGGTTGGTCAGCATGGCGTCACGCGTTCGGTAGGTTGCGCGCAAGCGCTTCAAGCACGGCCATGCGGACCGCCACGCCCATCTCCACCTGTTCGCGGATCAGCGATTGCGCGCCGTCGGCCACCAGACTGTCGATCTCGACTCCGCGATTCATCGGGCCGGGATGCATCACCAGCGCGTCGGGTTTGGCGTAGGACAGCTTCTTCTGGTCGAGGCCGAAATACTGGAAATATTCGCCGGAAGACGGCACGAAGGAGCCGTTCATGCGCTCGCGCTGCAGCCGCAGCATCATCACGATATCAGCGCCGTTGAGCCCCT
Source organism: Hyphomicrobiales bacterium (assembly GCA_026400425.1). Classification (GTDB taxonomy): domain Bacteria; phylum Pseudomonadota; class Alphaproteobacteria; order Rhizobiales; family Xanthobacteraceae; genus Tardiphaga. The sequence continues at coordinate 13,626 of JAPLPC010000097.1, forward strand.
CGCGCATGTCGCGCATCACCTCGACGCCCATCCGCTCGATGCCCGGCGGCAGCAGCGTGGAAGGGCCGACCACGCGGACGCGGGCGCCCATGGTGTTCAGCAGGATGATGTTGGAGCGCGCCACCCGGGAATGCAGCACGTCGCCGCAGATTGCGATCACCAGGCCTTCGAGCCGGCCTTTGTTGCGGCGGATGGTGAGCGCGTCGAGCAGCGCCTGGGTCGGGTGCTCATGGGCGCCGTCGCCGGCATTGATCACCGAGCCATCGACCTTGCGCGCCAGCAATTCCACCGCGCCCGAAGCGTGATGGCGCATCACCAGAATGTCCGGATGCATCGCATTCAGCGTCATCGCGGTATCGATCAGCGTCTCGCCCTTCTTGATGGACGAGGAGGCGACCGACATGTTCATGACGTCGGCCCCGAGCCGTTTGCCGGCCAGTTCGAACGACGACTGGGTGCGGGTCGAGTTCTCGAAGAACAGATTGATCTGGGTCCGGCCGCGCAGCGAGGAGCGCTTTTTATCGACTTGCCGGTTCAGTTCGACATATTCCTCGGACAGGTCCAGGAGGCCGGTGATCTCGGCGGCGGTCAGGCCTTCGATTCCCAGCAAATGCCGGTGCGCGAAGACGAAACTGGATTTAGGGGCGCTGGTCATTAAAGCCAAAGCTATAGGCAGAGTTGCCCGGTGGGGCAAGCATCGATGCCCGGGTTCCCAGTTATCCCCCGGTGTGTGGGTAGGATGCTTGAATGGCGACACAGCACGATGTTTGACGGTCGTCATGCCCAGGCTCGACCAGGGCACCCACCTCGCTCCGGCGGGGCCGCGCGGATTCGCGCGCGACAATGGCGTGATATTGCGCGCCATCCGGCGTAAAAACGATTCGCGCCTTGCTCCCATCTCGCCGGATTCTTTCGATGACATCTGCCAATTCCGCAAAACACGCGGTGCTCAACCAATCGCCGCCCTTGGTGGACGTCAACCTGTTCGAAATCGATCGGCCGCTGGTCGATGCGCTGGCCTTCAACGACGCTTCCAGCGCCTTCATCGCGCATTCCGATTTCGGCCGGGCGTGGGGCTCCGCCGAAATGGCGGAGCGGGCGCGGCTGGCCAACGAAAATGTGCCAAAACTTCGCGCCTACGATGCGCGGGGCCATCGCCGCGACGAGGTCGAGTTTCATCCTGCCTATCACGAGCTGTTGGCCGCGAGCATGGCCGCAGGACTGCATAACGCGACATGGACAGCCGACGGCAAGCCGAAAGGCCGCGCCTCCGAAACCATTCGGGCCGCAAAATTCTACATGGCTGCGCAGGTCGAGACCGGGCATCTGTGTCCGATCACGATGACACGGGCGGCGGTGGCAGCGCTGGCGGCGCAGCCAGATGTGTTGGCGCAAGCAATGCCGATCATCGGCAGTGCCAAATACGATCCGAGTTTCAGGCCTTGGGTCGACAAGGCCGGCATGACCCTTGGCATGGGCATGACCGAGCGCCAGGGTGGCACCGACGTCCGCAGCAATATGACGTTCGCCAAGCGCGATGGCGATGCGTTCGAGATCACCGGCCACAAATGGTTCATGTCGGCACCGATGTGCGATGCGTTTCTGGTGCTGGCGCAGGAGGCGGACGGTCCGAGCTGTTTCTTCATGCCGCGGTTTCGCCCCGACGGCTCGCTCAACGCCCTGAATTTCCAGCGCCTCAAGGACAAGCTCGGCAACCGCTCCAACGCGTCGTCGGAAGTCGAATTCGACAAGGCCTATGCGCTGCGTGTCGGCGACGAGGGAAAGGGCATCCGCACCATCCTCCAGATGGTGCAATTGACGCGACAGGACTGCGCGACCGCCTCTGCCGGCCTGATGCGTTCGGGACTGGTCCATGCGCTGCATCACGCCCGCCACCGCAGCGTGTTCCAGAAGCATCTCGTCGATCAGCCGATGATGCAAAGCGTGTTGGCCGACATGGCCCTGCATGTGGAGGCGACGACGGCGCTGGTGATGCGGCTGTGCCGCGCTTTCGATCTCGCACCGGAGGATCCGACCGAGGCCGCCTATATGCGTTTCCTGACGCCGGTGGTGAAATACTGGGTTTGCAAATCCGCGCCAGGATTTCTCTATGAGGCGATGGAATGCCTCGGCGGCAATGGCTATGTCGAGGACAGCGTATTGGCACGGCATTACCGCGAGGCGCCGGTCAATGCGATCTGGGAAGGTTCGGGCAACGTCATGTGCCTCGACGTGCTGCGCGCTCTGTCGCGCGACGGCGATACAGTGACGGCGGTGCTGCAGGACCTGATGCAGGACACCCATGGGCTGCCGGGCGCGGCCGATGTCGCGTCGTTCGTGATCCGCAGTCTGCTGCGTCCGGACAGCGAACGCTCGGCGCGTCAGGCGGTGGAATCGCTGGCGATGCTGGCTGCGGCTGCTGCGCTCAACATGGTGCACCCGCCACATGCCGAATTGTTTGCGCGCACGCGGCTCGATGCTCCGCGCAGCATGTTCTATGGCGCATCCGAATTCACCGAGGTGCAGGCCCGCGGGCTACTGGACCGGGCGCTCCAGCTGTGAGTTCGACTGATTTGCCAAGCGCGCCAGACACCACAACAAACGTGCCGACAGACCTGCCGCCTTCAGCCAAGCCGCCGCGGGTGTGGAAGTTCTGGGGCACCACGCTATGGGGCGTGCTGGCTTTTGCGGCGATGTCGCTCGGGCAGCTCACCGTGGTCGCTTTCGAGGTGCTGCGCAGCGGTGAGGCGTTCGACATCGGTTTGATCGCCAGGGCGATCGGCAGCGGGACGACCGTGGCGCTCTCCGTGATCATGGGACTGCCGGCCGTCTGCCTCGTTCTATGGCTGGCGATCCGTCTCGCTCGACAGTCCTTCAGCGACTATCTTGGTCTGCGCGGGACATCGTGGACGAACGCGCTGCTCGGCACCGTCGCGCTGATTGTGTTGGTGGGGGCATGGGAGGTGCTGGCGCAGGTGACCGGCCGCAAATCCGCGCCGGGCTTCATGCTCGACGTGGTGAAGACGTCGCGCGCCGATGGCACGCTGTGGCTGCTGGTGATCGCGCTGACGCTTTCTGTATCGCGGCTGGGCGGAATCGTTTCTGCGCCCGGTCGGGGCGATCGTGCTGTCATCGCTGGTTTGGACTGCGATGCATGCGCAATATTACGATCCGTTCCTGTTCAGTCAGGTGTTCAGCATGGGCATGCTGTTCGGCTATCTGCGCTATCGCACCGGCTCGACCTGGCTGACGATCTATCTTCACGCCCTGAACAATCTGGCCGCGACGGTGCAGACGCTGCTGATCGCCAACGGCGTGATGTCTCCCTAAAGAGTTGTATTACCTCGCCGTGACCTGCTCGGCGAAGGCGATGAAGACCGGCATCGTCAAAACGGCCAGCGCCGTCTGGATCGTGAGAACCTGCGCCAGCATCGGCGCATCGCCGCCCATCTGCCGCGCCAGCACATAGCCATTGGAAGCCGATGGCACGGCGGCGGCGCAGGCGACAACCGCAAGGCTGATGCCGGTGAGGCCGAAGGCGATGCCGAGGCCGATGGCGATCAGCGGCATCACCGCGAGCTTCAGCCCGACCGTGACAATCGTAGCTGCGCTCGGCTTGTGCAGATCGTCCAGTCGCAGTCCGGCGCCGACCACCAGCAGGCCCATCGCCAGCGAGCAGCGGCCGAGCGCATCGAGAAATCCGTGTGCCGGGCGCGGCATCGGCAGCCCCGCAAGATTGATGGCGAGGCCGATGATACAGGCCCAGATCAGCGGATTTTTGGCGATCGTCTTGAGCAGCGCCGGCCAAGCCAGCTTTTGTGGCGCAGCGTAATGCGCCAGCACCCACACCGCCAGGATGTTCAGCAGCGGGATCATCGCCACCATCGCCACCGACGACAGGGTGATGCCGATCTCGCCCCACAGATTGCCGGCCACCGACAACGCCACGAAGGTCTGCCAACGCGTGGCGCCCTGGAACAACGAGGTGAATGTCGGACCGCTCAGCCCGATCGTCCGCGCCAGCAAAGGCCGCAGCGCAAGGCAGATCAGCGACATCACCATGACGGCCAGCAGCAGCGCGCCGCCGACCCCGGCGATCGGCACCGAGGTCAGATTGGCGCGCGCCAGCGTGTCGATCAGCAAGGCCGGGAACAGCACGTAATAGACGAGGTTCTCGACCCCGACCCACATCACGTCCGTTTGCATCAGCGTGCGGCGCAGGCCGAAGCCGAGCACGATCAGCAGGAACACCGGCACCAGAGCCGCAAACACGGTCAACATGGTCAGCGAATATCCGGCGCGCGCAACAACGCGGCGAGACGGTCCAGTGCGCCCTGCAGGATGAAGATCGCCGCGTGCTGGTCGATCACCTTGGCCCGCTTGGCGCGGCTGACGTCATTAGCGATCAATTCGCGCTCGACGGCAGCGGTGGAAAGCCGTTCGTCCCACAAGCCGATTGGTATGGTGGTGAGTTGCGCCAGATTGCGGGCGAAAGCCCGCGTCGACTGCGCCCGCGGTCCTTCGCTGCCGTCCATATTGATCGGCAGTCCCAGCACGATGCCGCAAATGTTGCGCTCGGCTGCGAGTGAAAGCAGCCGCGCCGCATCGGCCTTGAACGCCTTGCGCTCGATCGTCTCCACGCCGGTGGCGAGCCGGCGATCCGGATCGGACACCGCGACGCCAATGGTCTTGGTGCCGAGATCGAGGCCGATCAGCGCACCGCGAGCTGGCAGATGCGCGGCTGCATCGACGAGGGGAAGGATGAGGGCGGCCATGACGCCCCATTAACACGCTTGCCACGCGACGCAAGATCGCCACACAGTCGACGCAAGAAGGACGCAGGATATTTGCGCTTCTGATGCTCGAATCGCAGGTTTTATGAAATGTGGCCGGACCGTCGCTTGATCGAATTGCTGAGGCTGGAAGCCCCCATCGTGCAGGCGCCGATGGCCGGCGCACATGATCAGGCATTGGCCATCGCGGTGGCGAAAGGCGGCGGACTGGGCTCGCTGCCATGTGCGATGATCTCCGCCGACAAGGCGCGCGAGCAGGTGCAAGTGTTTCGCCAGCAGGTCTCGGCGCCGGTCAATCTCAATTATTTCTGCCACACCCCCGGCGAGGCCGATGCCGCGCGCGAGGATCGTTGGAAACAGCGGCTCAGCGCCTATTACAGCGAATACGGCATCGATCCGGCCGCGCCCGTTAGCGCCGCCAATCGCGCGCCGTTCGACGAGGCGATGTGTGCGCTGGTGGAAGAGCTGAAGCCTGAAGTGGTCTCCTTTCATTTCGGGCTTCCTGCGCCGGCATTGCTGCAGCGCGTGAAGGCCGCCGGCGCTCTCGTGTTTGCCTCTGCCACCATCGTGCGCGAGGCCATCTGGCTCGAGCAAAACGGCGCTGACGTCATCATTTCGCAGGGCGCCGATGGCGGCGGGCACCTCGGCATGTTCCTGACCGACGATATCGCCACCCAGCCCGGCACCGTGCGACAGCCGCGGCATCGCGGCGGCCTTTGCACTCGGCGCGGCTGGTGTGCAGATCGGCACGGCCTATCTGCGCACGCCGGAATCGACGCTTGGCGCGCCGAATCGTGCGGCGCTGAAGGCGGCTTCCGATGAGACGACGGTGATCACCAATGTGATGACCGGTCGTCCCGCGCGCGGCGTCATCAATCGGGTGATGCGCGACGTCGGTCCGGTCTCGCCGGATGCCCCGGCGTTTCCGCATGCGGCCACCGCGCTCGGCCCGCTCAAGGCCGCTGCCGAAAAGGGCGGTAAAACGGATTTCAGCAATCTGTGGGCCGGGCAGGCGGTGCAACTCGGCGGCGAACTGCCGGCCGCGGAATTGACGCGAAAGCTGGCGAAGGATGGCCTTGCCCGGATGGTTCAGCTTCGGGGCTGAACCGGTTTCCCCATGCGGTTGCGGCGCGAAACCTCCGTCTGCTATATGGCGGGCTGATTTCCGCCCAGAGGCTTTGTTTCATGTCGGTCGATGCTGCCACCGTTCGCCGTATCGCGCATCTCGCGCGCATTGCGGTCAAGGAGGACGAGGTTCCCCATCTGCAGGGCGAACTGAACGCCATGCTGGCCTTCGTCGAGCAACTGCAGGAAGTGAATGTCGATGGCGTCGAGCCGATGACTTCGGTGATGCCGATGGAGATGAAGAAGCGCATCGATGCCGTGACCGATGGCGAGATCGTCGATCTCGTCACCCAGAATGCGCCGGAAGCCGACGATAACTTCTTCCTGGTGCCGAAGGTCGTCGAGTAATCGAGACCGGATACTGCCGAGGACCCAGCCATGTGCCTGCTTTGCGATGATGAGAAGGCCTACAGCCTTTACATGGACTATCTCGACCAGATGGAACGTCAGGGCGAGGTGAAGGACGTCGATGCTGCCATGGATGCCATTCTCGACAAGGTGCAGGCCGAGCAGATCGCCCAGGCAGCTAAAGACGATCAGAAACGCCGCGCGATGTTCAATGGCGATGCGCCCGAAAACGACAAGACGCTCTCTCCGTTCTTTTGCAGCCCGGTCAATAAATAGATGGCAGATCTGACGTCGCTCACGCTCGCCGAGGCCCGCACCGGCCTTGCGAACAAGTCCTTCACGTCAGTCGAACTGACCGACGCGCATCTGAGGGCGATGGAAGATGCGCGCGTGCTCAATGCCTATGTCCTGGAGACGCCCGAGAAGGCGCGCGCCATGGCGCAGGCTGCCGACGCGAACATCGCCAAGGGCGAGGTCGGTGCGCTCGGCGGCATTCCGCTGGGCATCAAGGATCTGTTTGCCACCAAGGACGTACGCACCACCGCCTGCTCGAAAATCCTCGGTAACTTCGTGCCGCCTTACGAGTCCACCGTCACCGCGCAGCTGTGGCGCGACGGCGCGGTGATGCTCGGTAAGCTCAACAATGACGAATTCGCCATGGGCTCGGCCAACGAGACCTCGTGTTTCGGTCCGGTCATCAACCCGTGGCGCCGTGAAGGCTCCGACGTCAATCTGGTGCCGGGCGGTTCGTCCGGTGGCTCGGCCTCAGCCGTCGCGGCCGGCCTCTGCCTTGGCGCGACAGCCACCGACACCGGCGGCTCGATCCGCCAGCCCGCGGCCTTCACCGGCATCGTCGGCCTGAAGCCGACCTATGGCCGCTGCTCGCGCTGGGGCACGGTGGCGTTTGCGTCATCGCTGGATCAGGCCGGCCCGGTGGCGCGCACGGTCCGCGACACCGCAATCCTGATGCGCTCAATGGCCGGTTACGATCCGAAGGACTCGACGTCCGTCGATTGCGCTGTGCCGGACTACGAGGCCGCGATCGGCCGGTCCGTGAAGGGCATGAAGATCGGTATCCCGAAGGAGTATCGCATCGACGGCATGCCGGCCGAGATCGAGAAGCTCTGGCAGGACGGTGCCAAGCAACTCGAGGCTGCCGGCGCGGAGCTCGTCGAAGTCTCGCTGCCGCATACGAAATACGCGCTGCCGGCTTACTACATCGTGGCCCCGGCCGAGGCCTCGTCGAACCTGGCGCGTTACGACGGCGTGCGTTATGGCCTGCGGGTATCGGGTCGCAATCTCAACGAGATGTACGAAAATACACGCGCCGAAGGCTTCGGCGCCGAGGTGCGTCGCCGCATCATGATCGGCACCTATGTGCTCTCAGCCGGCTATTACGACGCCTATTATCTGCGCGCGCAAAAAGTCCGTACCCTGATCAAGCAGGATTTCGAAGCGTGCTTCGCCAAGGGCATCCACGCGATCCTGACGCCGGCGACGCCATCGGCCGCCTTCGGGATCGGCGAGAAAGGTGGCGCCGATCCGATCGAGATGTATCTCAACGACAT
>JAPLPC010000082.1 GCA_026400425.1 Hyphomicrobiales bacterium
CATGGCAGCACTCACCGGTGGCGGTCTTCGCGCCAGACCCGGCGAAATTTCGCTGGCCCATCAGGGCGTGCTGTTTCTCGACGAGTTGCCGGAATTCGACCCGCGCGTGCTCGACTCGCTGCGCGCGCCGCTGGAGAATGGCGAGGTGTCGGTGTCGCGCGCCAATCACCGGGTCACCTATCCCGCCCGTTTCATGCTCGTGGCCGCGATGAACCCGTGTCGCTGCGGCCATGCCTTCGAGCCCGGCTTCGCCTGCAAGCGCGGGCGGATCGATCGCTGCACGTCGGACTATCAGACGCGCATCTCCGGCCCTTTGATGGACCGTATCGATCTGCGCATCGAAGTGCCGGCCGTCAGTGCCGCCGACCTGATTTTGCCGCCGCCGTCGGAAGGCTCCGCAGAGGTTGCCGCGCGCGTCGCGGCGGCGCGCCATCTGCAGACCGCGCGCTATGCAGCCGCCGGATTGCCGGGCATTCACACCAATGCATCGGCGCCGGCATCGGTGCTGGAAACCGTGGCGCAGCCGGATAAGCAGGGCCTCGCTTTGCTGAAGGACGCCGCCGAAACCATGCGTCTAAGCGCCCGTGGTTATCACCGTGTCTTGCGGGTCGCGCGCACGCTGGCCGATCTCGACGGCGCCGCGACGATCGGCAAAATCCATCTGGCGGAAGCGCTGTCCTATCGTGCATTGGCCGACGAGGTACGAAGCGCAGCATGACCGCGCAATCCCTGCGCCCGGCGTCAACCCGTCAGTAACCAGTCTCGTTTACGCTTCGCTCACCATACCCCGCGTCAGGGGTAAAGGGCGGGTGCGTATCATGCTGCGTTTCAAGATTCTGGCATCGACCATTCCATTGGCGATCGCCGCCTTCCTCGCCCGAGGCGAGCTGTTTTCTGCTACCAGGCCCTGCATCGCAGCCGGCGACGGCACGGTGCAATTGGCGGTGTTGCCATGGCAGGCGCAGAGCCATGTCAGCTTCACCGACGACCCCGCAAGCGCCACGGTGCGGGTGCAGATCGTCGACAGTGCCGAGACCGCCGATTTCGCCGTGATCGATGACGAGGGCACTGCCGAGCCCGGGGTCTGCGCGACCGCCGGAACGCGCTTGATCGGCATCTCGGCGTCGGCTGCCGGTACCGAGCCCGTGATTTATCTGTCGGACAGCGGCGTTGCGGATTATCGCATTTTCGTCCGCTCGCGCAGCTTCACGGCACGCGACGCGGCGGCGCTGATCGTCGCCGCGCATCAAGTGCCGCGGGCGCGAATGGCTGCAGCGAGCCTCTGAGGCCAGTTCATACCTCATCAACCATAACCGCACCGCATCCGGTTTGGCCGTCTGCGTGCAACCGCTTGGCAATCTGATCCGCGCATCATCGCTGCATCCCGCATCGAGCCGGAGTGGCGCCGTGAGCAAAGTGTTTTTCCGGACCAAGGTCATGCTCCGGCGCTTTGCCCGCCGGTTTCCGTGGCCGAGCTTTGCCGTCCGTTCCTTCGTGCTGTTCTCGGCCGCCTTCGGTGGCGCCTATGGCTTCCTCTCCGGCGCAAGCTCTCCGGACTCAGGCTACGATCCGCATACTTTCGCCATCGGTGCCAGCCTGCTGTTCGCACTCGCCTGCGTCGCGCTGGCATCCATGAGCATCCGCATGCGCTTCCTGCACAAGCGCATGCGTAAGATCGGCGCGCTGAACGAGGCGCTGGTCGATCGCAACTGGGAGCTCAAGGAAGCCGAAGAGCGCGCGCGACATCTGTTCGAGGNNNCGACATCTGTTCGAGGCGCAGGACGATCTCATCGTCACCCGCGACCAAGATCGCCGCATCACTTACGTCAATGATGCCTATTGCGAGCTGGCCGAAACGCCGCGCGAAACACTGATCGGCAGCCGATTCGAATTGCAGGTTCTGGAGCAGGGCGACATCGTCCAGGCGCCGAGCGGCACCGGCACGCACGACCAGTGCATCGCCACCGCCACCGGCCCGCGCTGGATCGCATGGCGCGAAGGCATGGTGCGGATCGACAGCAACCGGCCGGCCGAATTGCAGAGCGTCGGCCGTGACGTCACCGACCGCACCGAGACCGAACGTGCGCTGTCCGACGCCCGCGATGAGGCCAACGCTGCGAACCGCGCCAAATCGCGCTTCCTGGCCATGGCCTCGCACGAAATCCGCACGCCGCTGAACGGCATTCTGGGCATGAGTGGATTGCTGCTCGACACCAGGCTGTCGCCCGAACAGGCCACCTATGCCCGCGCCGTCAAGACATCCGGCGAAGCGTTGCTGTCGCTGGTCGAGGAACTGCTCGACTATTCGAAGATCGAGGCCGGCAAGATCGATCTTGACGTTCGCCCATTCGCGCTGTCAGCGCTGATCGAGGACATCACCGAATTGCTGGCGCCGCGCGCGCAGGCGCGCGATCTCGAGATCGCCGCCTATATCGACGAACGCCTGCCGGTGGAGGTGGTCGGCGATGCCGCGCGGCTGCGGCAGGTGCTGCTCAATCTGGCCGGCAACGCCATCAAGTTCACCGCCACCGGCGGCGTCGCCGTCATCGTCGAGCCCGGCATCCAGCCCAACGATGTGAGCTTCATCGTGCGTGACACCGGTATCGGTATCGCGCCCGACGCGCAGCAACGGATCTTCCGCGAATTCGAGCAAGCGGATGAACGCACGGCGCGACATTTCGGCGGCACGGGTTTGGGTCTGTCGATCAGCGAGCGCATTGTCAAACGCATGAATGGCCGCATCACGCTGCACAGCCAGCCGGGCGTCGGCTCCAGCTTCGAAGTCTCGGTTCCGCTGGTCGCCTCGCACGACCGCGC